>NZ_BADD01000672.1 GCF_000333455.1 Rhodopseudomonas sp. B29 | reverse complement strand
CGATAACGCCCGAAATTTCGATGCCCGACCCGCGTGTCGCGTCGATGAAGGCGCCGGCGCTCGCCCGCGAATAGTGCAGCACCGCCTCGATTCGTTGCGCCGCAAAGGCCTGACAGACATCGTCCGGCAGCACCGGCACCGGCGCCATTCTGTATGTGGTCTGCATCACGATCTCGAAGCCGTCGGCGCGCAGTTCGCCGGCGAGATCGCGCGACAGGTCGGCGCCCGCCAGATACAGCAACGCATTCGTTCGCTTCTTTTTCCCGCGCAGCGTCTCGCCGATTTTGCTGCGCAGCGCCGCAGCATCGCCGTCGGCGATCACCACGTCGGCAAAGCCCATTTGGCCGGCGGCGCGCGCGGTGTGCTTGCCGACCGCGAACAGCGGCAGCGCGCGCAGCCGCGCCAGCACCGGCTGATCCTCGATCGCGCGCAGCGCATTGGCGCTGGTGACGATCACGGCTCCGTAGGCGGCTTCGGCTTCATCCGGGAATGGCAACGCTTCGAAGCGCAGCATCGGTGCCAGCAGCACCTCGTGGCCCATCGCGCGCAGCGCCGTCGCGGTCGCGGCGTTGTCGGGTTGCGGGCGGGTGACGAGCATGGCCACGCCTGAAATCCTCACTTGCGCGCGAAATGCCGGCGCGATGCGATCATGGGGCCGGCAGCGGCCGCGCCGAATGAGCAGCCGGACCACCACGAGAGAACCGGCCGCGGGAGAGCTGCTGGGGAACGAGCGGATGATTGCATTCGCAGACCCCGCAATGCTACGCGAGGCGCAGGAAAACGCCGGTTCGGGCGCAAACGCAAGGGCTCAATTTGACTAGTGGACAAGCCTTGCTGGTGCTGGGGATCGAGACAACCTGCGACGAGACAGCCGCCGCGGTGGTCGAACGACGCGCAGATGGAACCGGCCGCATCCTCTCCAATATCGTCCGCTCGCAGATCGCCGAACACGCACCGTTTGGTGGAGTAGTACCGGAGATCGCCGCGCGTGCGCATGTCGACGTGCTCGACGGCATCGTCGCCGCGGCGATGAACGAAGCCGGCGTTGCGTTTGCCGGACTCTCCGGCGTCGCCGCGGCCGCCGGCCCCGGACTGATCGGCGGCGTCATCGTCGGGCTGACGACGGCGAAAGCGATCGCGCTGGTGCACAATGTGCCGCTGATCGCCGTCAATCACCTCGAAGCGCATGCGCTGACGCCGCGGCTGACCGACGGCATCGAGTTTCCCTACTGCCTGTTTCTCGCCTCGGGCGGCCACACCCAGATCGTCGCGGTGCGCGGCGTCGGCGACTATGTGCGGCTCGGTACCACGGTCGACGATGCGATCGGCGAAGCCTTCGACAAGGTCGCCAAACTGCTCGGCCTGCCTTACCCCGGCGGCCCGCAGGTCGAGCGCGCCGCGCTGACCGGCGATCCGATCCGCTTCGCGTTCCCACGTCCGATGCTGGGCCGGCCGGACGCCAACTTCTCGCTGTCGGGACTGAAGACCGCAGTGCGCAACGAAGCCACCAAGCTGGTGCCGCTGCAGCCGCAGGACGTCGCCGATCTGTGCGCCGGCTTCCAGGCCGCGGTGCTGGACTCGGTCGCCGACCGGCTGATCAGCGGACTGCGTATCTTCAAGGAGCGGTTCGGCCCGCCCAAGGCACTGGTCGTCGTTTGGCACGTCGCCGCCAATCAGGCGATGCGGCATGCGCTGCGCGAAGTCGCCGCCAAGGCACAGACCGATCTGATCGTACCGCCGCCGGCGCTGTGCACCGACAACGGCGCGATGATCGCCTTCGCTGGCGCCGAACGCCTGGCGCTCGGACTCACCGATCCCATGGACACCGCCCCCCGCGCCCGCTGGCTGCTCGACGCCAACGCAACGGCACCGGGGAAATTCGCCAATACGCGGGCGGGATTCTGAATTCAGCGAAGCCTAAGGTCACCGCATGCCGCTCGCCGCACCCAGCGCCATCTCTAACCTCTCCCCGCGCGCGGGGAGAGGTCGGACCGCATCGCCAGATGCGGGCCGGGTGAGGGGGCGCTTCCGCGAGGCCGAGAAGCAATGCCCGCGTCGCCCCTCACCCCACCCCTCTCCCCGCAAGGGCGGGGCGAGGGAGCAGGCCGCACACGTGGCTACGCTACGCTTACTCACTCCGGCTGTTGCTGACTGCTACAGCCGCTTCGACGAGATCTCCTCATGAGTTCATTCGATCGTATCGCCGTACTCGGCGGCGGAGCCTGGGGCAGTGCGCTGGCGCAGACCGCGGCGCGCGCGGGCCGCAACGTCGTGCTGTGGGAGCACGATGCGAAGAATGCCCAGCAACTGATCGACAAGCGTGAGAGCCTGTATCTGCCCGGCGTGACGCTCGATCCTGCTATCACCATCACCCGCGATCTTACCGAGGCGGCGCGCGCCGAAGCGATCCTGCTGGTGATCCCCGCGCAGGTGCTACGCGCCGTGGTCACGCAGCTCGAACCGCTGATCACGGCGCGGACGCCGCTGGTCGCCTGCGCCAAGGGCATCGAGCACGGCACCCACAAATTCATGACCGAGATCATCGCCGAATGCGCACCGAGCGCGATCCCGGCGATCCTGTCGGGCCCGAGCTTCGCCGCCGATGTGGCGCGGGGGCTTCCCACCGCGGTGACGATCGCCGCGACAGATGCTGCCTGCGCGCAGGCCCTGGCGCAGGCGATGAACAGTGGCTCGTTCCGGCCCTATCACTCGACCGACGTTCGCGGCGTCGAGCTCGGCGGCGCCACCAAGAACGTGCTGGCGATCGCCGCCGGCATCGTCGAAGGCAAGCAACTCGGCGCCTCGGCGCTGGCGGCGATGACGACGCGCGGCTTCGCCGAGCTGATCCGTTTCGGCAAGGCTTACGGAGCCCGCATCGAAACCATGCACGGCCTGTCGGGCTTCGGCGATCTGGTGCTGACCTGCGGCACGTCGCAATCGCGCAATTTCTCGTTCGGCATGGCGCTCGGCCGCGGCGAACGCCCCGACACCGCCTCGCACGGCAAACTCGCCGAGGGCTTCTTCACCGCCCCGGTGCTGATCGAAATGGCCCGCGCCAAGGATGTCGAGATGCCGATCACCGCCGCGGTTGCTGCCATTCTGGACGGACGGATCAGCGTCGACGCGGCGATCGAAGGCCTGCTGACGCGGCCATTGAAAGCGGAGGAATAGACGTGGCGTATTGGCTGGTGAAATCCGAGCCGTCGGTGTGGTCGTGGGACCAGCAGGTCGCCAAGGGTGCCAAGGGCGAGGCCTGGACCGGCGTGCGCAATCACTCCGCCAAGCTGCACATGATGGCGATGAAGAAAGGCGACCGCGCCTTCTTCTATCACTCCAACGAAGGCAAGGAGATCGTCGGCATCGCCGAGATCATCCGCGAAGCCTATCCGGACCCGACCGATGAGTCCGGCAAATTCGTCTGCGTCGACATCAAGGCCGACAAGCCGCTGAAGACGCCGGTGAGCCTGCTGGCCGTGAAAGCCGAGCCGCGGCTCGCCGAAATGGCGCTGCTGAAATACTCGCGCCTGTCGGTGCAGCCGGTGACGGCCGAGGAGTGGAAGCTGGTGTGCAAGATGGGTGGGGTGTAGGGCACCCCGCGAAACAGCCCCTTTCGTCATTGCGAGCGAAGCGAAGCAATCCAGCTTCCGTGCACTGAGCTGGATTGCTTCGTCGGCTGCGCCTCCTCGCAATGACGGCTGAATCTCTGGACATCTCCCCTCGCCTCCCCCATCACGTCGCGATGAGCGCCATCGCCGACCCTCTCGACTTCATCCGCGCCAATACGCGGCTGCGGCCTGTGCCGCTTGTCCCCGAAGTGTCGCTGCATGTCGCCGATGAGGCGCTGCCGCTGTGGCACAAGACGGAGGAAGAGCTCGGTGAAGCCGGACTGCCCCCGCCGTTCTGGGCGTTTGCCTGGGCCGGCGGGCAGGCGCTGGCGCGCTATGTGCTCGATCATCCGGACTGTGTGGCGGGTAGAGATGTGATCGATCTCGCGTCCGGCTCGGGCCTGGTCGCGATAGCCGCGATGAAAGCCGGCGCACGCAGCGCCACCGCATTCGACATCGACGGCTTCGCGCAGGCAGCGATCGCCCTCAATGCTCAAGCCAATGGCGTGGATATCGCGGTCAGCGGGGATGATCTACTCGCCGGCCTGCATCCGCTGCCGGCGCAGGCGGTGCTCGTCGGCGACATCTTCTATCAGCAGGACATTGCCGGGCTGGCGTTTGCGTTTCTGGCGGAGCGCGCGTCGCAAGGCGCGCAGGTGCTGATCGGCGATCCGGGGCGTTATTACTTGCCGAAGGACAAGCTCTTGCAGCTTGCGACTTACGGCGTGCCGGTGACGCGAGAGCTGGAAGACGCCGAGATCAAGCACACCGGCGTTTGGACGCTGAAGTAGGCCGCGGCACATCCCCTTAACAAGCCGTCACCCTCCGCGTAAAGCGGAGGGCCCAGCATCCCAGAGAGCTTGTCGTTAGTTTATGAGCTACCAGAAGCGCTCTGGAATACTGGGTCGCCCGGACAAGTGTATGGCCCGGAGAGATAGGTAACGGCTGTTCGGAGACATGGGTAACACATTGATGGCATCGACAGGCTCAGGAGGCCGGGATGCCGTGGCCCAAGGTGTTACTCATGGATCAGAGGATTGAGTTCATCCGTTTGTTTCAGCAGCCGGAGGTGAACCGGCAGGAGCTATGTCGCCGGTTCGGGATCAGCCCTAAGACCGCCTACAAATGGCTGAAGCGAGCCACCTCGGGCGATGCGGATTGGGCGCAGGATCGCAGCCGACGCCCGCACAACTCGCCGAAGCGAAGCGGCAAGACGGTCGAAGCGGCTGTCCTGCAGATCCGGGACGTTCATCCGGCCTGGGGAGCGCGCAAGATTCGCCGCCGCCTGATGATGACGCCGGCCCTTCCGTCAGCCTCGACCGTGCACGCCATCCTGCAGCGGAACGATCGAGTCCCGGCGCAGCAGCATCCTCCCCATTACACGCGGTTCGAGCACCCCGCACCGAACGATCTGTGGCAGATGGACTTCAAAGGGCGCTTCGCGTTCGGCAACCGTGTATTTTGCCATCCACTCACAATGGTCGATGACCATTCGCGCTATAATCTGTGCCTGCAGGCTTGCGCCAACGAGCAAAGCGAGACCGTCCAGCAACAACTCGAACGAACCTTCGGTCGCTTCGGGTTGCCGAATGCTTTTCTGGTCGACAACGGCGTGCCATGGGGCACCTGCTCCCAGATGCGATGGACGAAGCTGCGGGTCTGGCTGCTCAAGCTCGGCGTCGACGTCATCTACGCGCGCCCCTACCATCCACAAACCAAGGGCAAGAACGAGCGCTTCCATCGCACCCTCAAAGAAGAGCTGCTGGCCATGGTGACGTTCTCGAGCCTGCGGCAAATCCAGGGGGCATTCGACCGCTGGCGCGAGGTCTACAATACTGAGCGGCCACACCAGGCGATCGACTACGATGTGCCGGCGAGCCGTTATCGACCGAGCGAACGCTCGATGCCAAACAAGCTGCCCGAAGTCGAATACGAAGAGGGCACGATTGTACGCCGCGCCAGCAAACTCAAAGCCGACTTCCGCTTCGCAAATCGCCGCTTCAGCGCTCCCGAAGCCTTCCGTGGCGAGCTGCTAGCGATCAGACCAACCGCCACCGATGGCACCTTCGGCGTCTTCTTCGGTGCCCACAAAATCGCATGCATCGACCTGCACAAATCGGCTAAATGAAACCGTGACCTATGTCTCCGAACACCTGTTACCCATGTGTCCGGGCCATACAACAAGCCGGGCGATGACGTCGGAGTGCCGAGCTACGCCGCCGCAGCCACGACCACTTGCGCCAGCAATTGCTCTCGTTTCACCGGCGACCGTGTCCCCTTCAGCGTCGAGGCGAACCGCTCCAGGATGCCGTCTTCGAACGCGGTGACGATCGTCGCGTGGACGTAGCTCTTGCGGCAGATGGCGGGCGTATTGGCGAGTTCGTCGGCCGCTTGGCGCAGCGCATCGAGCACCTGGCGGCGGCGGCCGCGGGCGCTGGTGGCGGGCTCGATCCGGGCCAGCGACTCCAGCACCACGGCGGAAGCCATGAGGGTGCGAAAATCTTTCAGCGAAATCTTGATGCCGGCGAGCTCGCGCAAATAGACATTGACCTGAGAAGCCGTCACGGCGTGGATCGCGCCGTCGCCGCCGATGTATTGAAACAGCCGTTTGCCGGGCAGCTTGCGCAGGATCTCGATCGCCCGCACCAGCGTCGCCGCGCCGCATTCCTTGCGCACGGCTTTGCCGCCTTTGGCCTTGAACGACAGCGTGACGCAATCGTCTTCGATCGACACGTTGGACTTGAGCAGCGTCGCGGCGCCGCGGGTGCCGTTGAGCCTCGCGTAGGACTCGCTGCCCGGCCGGATCGCCGTGCGGGCGATCAG
>NZ_BADD01000673.1 GCF_000333455.1 Rhodopseudomonas sp. B29 | reverse complement strand
CGCGTTCCCTTGCCGACTGACCTGGCGCTTTGTCGAGCGAGGCTTTCGCTATCGGCCGACGCGCGCCAAGACGGCCGCCCTGGCCAGCGCTGTCGCGGTAATCGGCCTCGCCGGGATCGGCATTTATGCAGCAGGCGGCGTGCCGTCGCGGTTCGGTTCCGACGTCGAGATCGTCACGCGCGACTACAAGAGCGAGGCGGAGGCCGCGTATCGCAGCGGCAGTTGCTTCCTCACTTCGGGCACGCAATTCGCTGCCACTTGCGATGACGCTCAGCCCTCCGATGCGCCGCGCATCGTGCTGTGGGGCGACTCTCACGCCGCCCATCTCTATCCCGGGCTGCGCGAACTTCAGCGCGCCCGCGGCACGTTCCGATTGTCGCAATACACCGCCGCGCTGTGCCCGCCGATCTTCGGCTTCGAGGCCAAGCGCGCGATGGACTGCGCCGCGCTCAATCAGGCGGTTCGCCAGCGGTTGATCGAGCTGAAACCCGACACCGTGATCATGGCGGCGCAGCAGTGGCACGATTACGACGGACCCGATCGCGATCCGGCCGCGGTCGATCAGCTCATCCGCACCACGCTCGCCGATCTCAAATCATTCGGCGTCCGCCGTATCGTGGTGATCGGCCGGATGCCGGCCTGGCGAATGACCCCGCCGCGCATCCTGGCGCAGGCGCTGCGTACGCAGGCAGCCGGCCTCGGCGCCGCGTCGCTGCCGACGCGCGACAGCACGCATCTGTGGTCATCCTACGCCGATGATAACGAGCGACTGCGCCGCTTCTTCACCGAAGCCGGTGCCGAATTCATCTCGCCCACGCAAACACTGTGCAACCAGGACCGCTGCCTGCTCACCGTCCCCGATCGCGGCGCCCCGATCGCGTTCGACGGCTCGCACCTCACGGTCGCGGGATCGCGCTACTACGTCAAGGCGATTGCGGACCAGCTACTGCGCGAGTGATTCTCCGGCATCCAACACAAGCTCGAATCGAGGGTCGAGTATGAACCGCTAACCCTTCTTTGTTGGCGGAGTGCGGCGGGGCGGTCTTGGGAGAGATTTCTCTTCGGCCCTGAGCGCCTTCAAAGCGGCATCAGCCTCGGCAAACCGTATTGCCTTACGCTTCGCGTTGAACAATTCGTATTGCTCCAAAGCATGGACTTTGGCTTGCTCGGCCTTGACCGAGCCGCCACCTCTCAGAAGACTCCGATTGAGCGACTTCAGCTGATTGTCCAACAACGCCTCGATCTCGGCCATCGTGTTGATCTTTCCGAGGTCAAGCTGATCCTCGAAGATATCGAGTAGGATCACTGTCAGACGGTTGAATTCCCGCAGTTCACCTTCGGCCAGATAGTTCTTCGAAATATCGACATCCGCCTTGGTGATGTTGCCGCCCTTCCATGTGCGTAAACCCATGTTCGGATGATCGGCGTTGGCACGGCTCTGGACCATTTCGGAAGGCGTGTGAGCTGTCACCGCATACATAAGCTTGGCCTGGGTATGGGCGTAGAACGTCTGCCAAGCTGCCGACTTCGGATCATAGTCGCTGCACATCGCGCAAATGCGCTTGATCTCACGGTAGACATTCGCCTCATCCGAGCGGATGTCTCGGATGATCTCTTTGAGTTCGGCAACGCGGTCTCTGCTGTCGGGCGCCTTCAGCTGTTCGGCATCGATTACGAAGCCCTTAGTGGCAAACTGGACCAGTTTCTCGGTGGCCCACCGGCGGAAGAGGGTGCCCTGTTTGGAGGAGACTCGGTACCCCACAGCGATGATCGTATCGAGGTTGTGGATGAGGGTCTTACGATTGACTTGCCGGCCACCTTCGTCGCGAACCTGCAAGCTTTCCTTGCAGGTTGACTGCCGGTCGAGCTCTCCCTCCTGATAGATGTTGTTGACGTGGGCATTGACCATTTGGCGCGAGACGCCAAACAGATCGGCAATCTGCGCTTGCGACATCCACAGGGTCTCGCCCTCATAGCGCAGCTCGACTTTGATGCCGCGGTCCGTCCGATAGATCAAAAATCGGTCGCCCGTCGCCGCGTCTTCAACAAGGTGCACGGGCTCTGTAGGCAGGGGCGCCATTGGTCGGTCCTAAGCTTGGATGGCTTCGCCGCGATCAGTTGCCTGATTGCGGCAGCAAAATAGATCCGGACTGAAAATGCCAAAAAGCAAAATAATAAAAATGGTGCCGCAAGAGGGATTCGAACCCCCGACCCCGTCATTACGAATGACGTGCTCTACCAGCTGAGCTATTGCGGCAACTGCGGGCGGGCTGATTTGCGCCCGAAAACGCCGGCCCCTGATATCGGTCAGCGGCCGGATTGGCAAGGCCGGCGAGCGGTGGGCCGCGCGTGTCCGCCCTGTTGCATCACTGTCATTCGCAGGCCCGCCCCGCCAAACGGATGGGCAGCGCCTCAGGCATCTGGACGGGGACCGTAGCCACGCCAGCCGCCGGCCGGGGCCGCCTCGGCCTCATGGCCGGCGAAGTCACTGCTGGTCTCGTCGACCCCCGGATCGTCCGGGGCACGGACGATCGGGATCACCGGCGCCGGGCTGGCCTTTGGACGGTGGAACAGCGACGGGCTCACGGAGACGACGTTGTCAGCCGGCTTGGCTTTGTCGGCCTCGGCTTCGGCGGGTTTGGCGGAGACCTCTTTGGCCAGCTCGTTCACCGGCTCCTTGGCAGGCACCGAGGCCGGCGCCGCTTCCGGCTCGATCGTCACCGTCACCGGTTCCTCGGCCTGCGCCGGCGGCAACGCCTCGGGGCGGGCTTCGGCGATCAGCGCGTCGTGAAATTTGTCTTCGACCACCACGGCCCGCTTGGACGGCAACGCCGAGACCGGTACCTGCCACTGGAAGGCGTCGAGCCGGCCGGTGACCGGCGATACCGGTCGCCAGTGGTCGGAGACGTAGCCGTCGGCGGTCCAGACCGGGTCGTGCGCCGCGCGGACGGCGCGCAGCGTCCAGGCGCGGGCCTTGGCGCTGTCGCCGTGCTCGGAATGTTCGAGCTCGGCCATCAGCATCGCGGCGCGGCGGGTCGGCCGGTCGGCCAGCGGATCGAGCGCGCTGCGGGCGCGCTTGAAGTCGCGGGCATCGATCGCGGCGCGGGCCAACGCCAAAGCGCTTTCGAGGTGATCGGCGTTCTTGGCCGTCAGGTTCTGCACTCGTGCCAGCCGCGTCTCCGGCGGGTCGCCCGGCTTGATGTCCGCATAGGCGTCGGCGAGATCGGGATGCGGCTCGGCCGCCCAGGCGGTCTCGATGATCTTCATGGCGCGGCGCGCCTGATGCGCCTGCGCCATGTACTTGGCGGCCAGCACCGCTGATGGCACTAGCGTCGGCGCCAGCTTGTTGGCCTCGAGCGCGCTGTCACGCGACAGGCTCTCGTCACTGTCCTCGGCCTCGATCGCGCGGGCGGCGAGCAGCACCGCGCGCTGGCGCCGATAGGCCTTCTTGTCGATCAATCCGGCGGCGTGACTCGTTTCCAGAATATCGAGCGCGCCGCTCCAGTCGCCGCGGGCGCAGCGGAAGCCGAGCACCGCATGCGACGCCCAGGCCGAGCCGGGATGCAGCCGCAGCGCCTCCTCGGCGATCGCCAGTGCGGCGTAGGGATCGTCGGCGCGCTGGGCCTCGATATAAAGCCCACGCATGCCGAGCGACTTGGTGTCGTCGCGGCCGGCCATCGCCACGAAGGCGCGGCGCGCGGCCTCGCGGTCGCCTTCCAGCTGCGCGGTCTGGGCCTGCAACAGCAGCGCCAGCGGATCGTGTGGGGCGTGACGCCGCGCCGCATTGGCGTGCATCCGCGCGGTGGCGGCGTCGCCGTGGCCGACCGCCAAGAGACCTTGAGTGATGGCCTGACGGGCGCGGGCATTGCGCTTGGCCACCCGGCCGCGCCGGAACCGGCCGGGCGTGCGCCACAGCCCGGTGATGATCGCCAGCGCCAGCACTACCGCCACGATCGCGACGCCGGCGATCAACAAGAACCAGGGTAGCGATGTCTCGGCGCGCCAGCTGCTCCACGACAGCACGACGTCGCCGGGCTGCTCGGCGATCCAGGCCGCGCCCGCCGCCGCAAGCGCGATAAAGACGAGAAACAGAATGATGCGCAGCATGGCGACCCTATCGCGAGGTTTTCTGCAGCGCGCCCAGCGCTGCGGTGGCGAACGAATGTGCCGCGGCCAGAGCCTTGCCGCGCGCTTCGGCTTTATCAATCCAGGATTGAACAGGAGCGCGGTCGGCCGGCGCAAGCGCTTTCAGCTCCTTCAGCGCCGCATCGAGGTCGCCGGCCTGGCCGTCGGCGGTCAGCCGGCTGACGATCGCGGCGCGATCCGGCCCGGCTACAGCGTCGGTGCGCTCGATCTTGACCAGCCGCTCGGCGCGGGCCTGGAAGCGGTCCGCGAAGCTGTCGGTGGCGGGCGCCTTGTCGGGCATCAGCTTCGGCATCGTGGCGATCAGCTGACGACCGAGCTCGCGCGCGCTCGGAATGCCGGTCGACGCGAACGTCTCGAGCGGCGCCAGCGCGGCCGGATCGGGCGCCAGCGGCTTGGCAGTCTGCAACAGCGCCGCATAGGGCTCGCCGCGCTGGGCGGAGATATCCAGCAGCGTCGCCGCCACCATCCGGCGTAGCGGCGCGTCATCGACCGCGGTTGGCTGCGGCGCAGCCTTGGCCATTTTGGCTTCTTCTTCCAGCGCGGCAAGGCGCTGATTCAGCCCCGCGATTGTGGCGGCGCTGTCGTCGGCCTTCTGGTCGGTCGCCGGCTCGCTGGCCGGGCTGCCCGACATCGCCGCAGCTCTTCTGGCGG
>NZ_BADD01000674.1 GCF_000333455.1 Rhodopseudomonas sp. B29 | reverse complement strand
TCTTAGCGAGGCGGCGTCGGACGCGCCCTGCTGCTTCAGCCGCTCGATGCGCTTGGCATGAGTCTTCTTCGAGCCGAGCGCGCCGATGTAGAAACAGCCGCGCTCGAAGGCGTGGAGCAGCGCCGGATCATCGATCTTGGGATCGTGCGTCACGGCGACGAACGCGGTGTAGGCGTCGACATTCAGCGGCGGCAGCGCGACGTCGGGCCATTCGGCGATCAGCGGCACGTCCGGAAAGCGCTCGGGGCTGGCGAAGGCGGTGCGCGGATCGACGACGGTGACGTCGTAGCCGAGCGTACGTGCCAGCGGCTTAGAGCGCGTCGGCGTCGGTTTCGCCGGTGCGGATACGCAACGCGTGGTCGATCGGCGTGACGAAGATCTTGCCGTCGCCGATCTGGCCGGTGCGGGCGCCGCGGGTGATGACCTCGACGGCCCGGGTAGCCAGGTTGTCGTCGACCGCGATCTCGATCCGCAGCTTGGGCAGGAAATTCACGATGTACTCGGCGCCGCGATAGATCTCGGTGTGACCGCGCTGGCGGCCGTAACCCTTGACCTCGGTGACCGTCATGCCGTGGACCCCGACCTCGGTCAGCGCCTGTCGCACCTCGTCGAGCTTGAACGGTTTGATGATGGCGACGACGAGTTTCATGCAGCAAATCCCCCAGTGCGCGCGGACACCGCCTCGGCGGTGCCCCGATCCTATATGCCGTCTTTAGCGGCAATGCGCGCAGAAATTAAGCGGATTGACTGCCTTCGGAAAAGGCTTTCGTCGTAATCGTGGTCGCGGAGGTCTGGCGGACCCAGATTGGGCTGGCCCTACCTCGTCGTTCGGTCACGCTTTCGGCGTCTCGCGCCGCTCGCGGACCGAGCCTTCCTGGACCACGGACGCCACCAGTGTGCCATCCGGTTTGAAGATCTGACCCCGCGCCAGGCCACGGCCGCTCTGGGCGGACGGCGAATCCTGGGCGTAGAGCAGCCATTCGTCCGCGCGGAACGGGCGATGGAACCACATCGCGTGGTCGAGGCTGGCCGGCATCATCCGCTTGTCGAACAGGGTGCGGCCGTAGCGCGCCATCACGGCGTCGAGCAGCGAGAAGTCCGACGCATAGGCCAGCGCGCACATGTGCAGCGCCGGATCGTCCGGCAGCTTGGCGGCGGTGCGGATCCAGACATGGATGCGGCCGTCCCCGATCTTCTCGCCGAAATAGCGCGCCAGCTCCACCGGCCGCAGCTCGATCGGCCGGTCGCTTTCGTAGTAGCGCTTGATGAATTCCGGCATCTCCTTGAAGAACGGCTGCTTGACGATCTCCTCGGCCGACAGCGCCTCCGGCGGCGGCACGTCCGGCATCTTGTCGTGATGATCGAAATTCGTCGGTTCGTCGTCGTGGAACGACAGCATCATTTCGAAGATCGCGCGGCCGTGCTGGATCGCCGTGATGCGGCGCGTCGAGTAGCTCTTGCCGTCGCGCAGCCGCTCGACCTGATAGATGATCGGCACCGCGGGATCGCCCGGCAGGATGAAATAGCAATGCAGCGAATGCGGCAGTCGGTTTTCGACTGTGCGACAGCCCGCTACCATCGCCTGGCCGATCACCTGGCCGCCGAACACGCGCTGCCAGCTCGTCTGCGGGCTGACGCCGCGAAACAGGTTCACCTCGATCGGTTCGATGTCGAGAATCGAGAGCAGATCGATCAGGCTCTTGGACACGGCTGGCCTCCTTGAGCGACGGCGCGTGATTTCCCTGCGTCGTCGATGTCTGTTAAACCGCCTCGAGCATAGGTTTGGGCGATGCCGCGGCCGGTCCGCGCTCTGTTTCGCCCAGCTCCTCGAATGGCGCAAGAGCGGGAAAAATGACGACACCACGCAGCATCGTGATCGGCGGCGGCGCATTTGCCGGACTGGCGCTGGCGCTCGCGCTACGCCAGGGGCTCGGCCCCGACGTGCCGGTGATCGTCGCCGATCCGGCGCTGGCGCTGCGGCCGTCGCGCGACCCGCGCGCCACCGCGATCGTCGCCGCCTGCCGTCGGCTGTTCGAGGCGCTCGGCGTCTGGGATGAAGTGGCCCCGACGGCGCAGCCGATCGTCGACATGATCGTCACCGACAGCCAGCTCGAGGATGCGACGCGGCCGGTGTTTCTCACCTTCGCCGGCGACGTCGCGCCCGGCGAGGCGTTCGCCCACATGGTCGAGAACAAATATCTCAACGAAGCGCTGGCCAAGCGCGCCGAGGCCGAAGGCGTCGAGCTGCGGACGGTGCCGGTGTCGTCCTATGCGGCGAGCGCGGAGGCGATCCAGGTGACGCTGGGCGACGGCGCCGTCATCGACGCCAGCCTGCTGATCGCCGCCGACGGCGCCAAGTCCAAGTTGGACAAGCACGCCAACATCGCCACCTAAGGGCTGGGAATACGAACAGGCCGGGCATCGTCGTCACCGTCGAGCACGAGCGCGACCACAATGGCTGCGCCGAGGAGCACTTCCTGCCCGCCGGTTCCGTTCGCGATCCTGCCACTGAACGGCAAGCGTTCGTCGCTGGTGTGGACCGAGACCCGCAAGGACGCCGACCGCATCGTCGCGCTGCCGGCCAAGGAATTTCAGGCCGAGCTCGAGACGCGGTTCGGCCTGCGGCTCGGCGAGGTGAAGCCGCTGGATGCGCCAAAGGCGTTTCCGCTCGGCTACTTCGTCGCCCAATCCTTCGTCGCGCCCCGCATGGCGCTGATCGGCGACGCCGCGCACGTGATCCATCCGATCGCCGGCCAGGGCCTCAACATGGGCCTGCGCGATGTCGCGGCCTTGGCCGAAGTGATCGTCGACGCCGCACGGCTCGGCATCGATCCGGGCCAGGCCGACGTGCTCGAGCGCTACGAGCGCTGGCGCCGCTTCGACACCATGGCGATGGGCGTCGCCACCAACGGCCTGAACCTGCTGTTCTCCAACAAGTCGCCTCTGCTGCGCAGCATCCGCGATATCGGCCTCGGCCTCGTCGACCGCCTGCCGCCGCTCAAAGGCGCCTTCATCCGCCAGGCCGCCGGCCTGACCGGCGAGGTCCCGCGGCTGCTGAAGGGCGAAGCGCTGTAAGCGCGCAGCAGACATTTGCTTAGCTGACTTCGTCCGCCGCGGATGAGAGAGCCTCATTGCAGCGCCGCCGCCAAGCGGCGGATTCAGCGACCAGCCAATTGCGGAACATCAGCACCGCCCGCGCATTCCGCGGCGACGCGCGATGGAGCGCGTAGTAACCGTCATCGAGCCGCAACGGCGCGTCGGCTCGTGCACGCAGCCGGCCGGCCTTTATCAACGGCTCGGCATAAGCGGCATCGACCAGGGCAATGCCACTGCCGCCGAGCGATGCGGCCATCGCCTGACTGCGGTTATCGACGATCAGTTCGCGACCTTCGGGCATTGTCCGCGCCAGATGTTTCCACCACAGCGTCCAATCATGTGCGCGGGAGCGCGCGTGGATGAGCGTCGCCGTCGCCCACAGCTTGTTCCCTGACACTCCTGACAAGTAATGCGGCGCCGCAACCGGCAACAGCGTCTCGTGAAACAGCAACGTCGACGTCACGTCTGGCCATTCACCTCGTCCATGACGAATAGCGAGATCGACGTCCTCGGAGGCCAGGTCGACTGCCCGCACGGTGCTGCCGACTGCAATTTCGATGTCGGGATGCTTGTCGTGGAAGCTCGCCAGCCGCGGGATCAACCAGTCCGAAGCGAACGTCGCCACCGTCGAGACGCGCACCTGCGCGCGACGGCGGCGTAACGGCAGAACCGCGGCCTCGATACGTTCGACGGCGTCGCCCAGCGCGGCGACCAGCCGCGCACCTTCCTCGGTCAACACAATCCGCCGCCCGGCTCGCTCCACCAACGCGACGCCAAGCTGCGCCTCCAGATCAGCGATCCGATGCGACAGCGCCGAGCGGGTCACACCAAGCCGCGCCGCCGCGACCGCAAGGCTTCCGTCCTGCGACAGCCGGACAAGTGCCTGGAGTGCGCCGAGCGAGGGAAGCGGCAAAGGAGGCATGTGAACCACGGGCTATGCCAGGTGAGGATATCTCACCAATCGGCAGCAGTCATCGCGCTACAATGGCGGCTATGGAGACACAGATGGACCGCCAGCACTTCACACAATTCGCCGTCTACAATCGTTGGGCCAACGCCCGGCTCTATCAGGCCGCTTTCGCGCTCCCCGACGAGGCATATCGGCGAAACATCGGGGTGTTCTTCGGCAGCCTGCACGGCACGCTGAACCACATCCTTGTTGCCGACCGAATTTGGCTCAAGCGCCTGACCGGTGAGGGCCATGCGCCGTCGCGCCTCGACACCATCCTGTTCGAGGATCGGCGCGAACTGGCGCAGGCTCGCGCCGCCGAGGACGATCGCATCATCCGCATCGTGGACGGCTACAACGACGACGCGTTGTCGGAATTCTTCGAGTACGCCACGACCTCGGGCGTGCCGCACCGGCAGCTCCGGTCCGACGTTCTCCGGCATGTCTTCAACCACCAGACACACCACCGCGGTCAGGCCCACACGTGTCTGTCGCTCGTCACTGGAGCGGAGCCGCCGACGTTGGATCTGCTGGCGTTTCAGCGCGGCACGCCGGCGCCGGATCTTGCCGCCCTCGCGGCGGGCGGTGGCTAGCCGATCCGGCGCGCTTCTTCGGGCAGCATGATCGGGATGCCGTCGCGGATCGGGTAGGCCAGCTTGGCGCCGCGCGAAATCAGCTCCTGACGTGCCGCGTCGAATTCCAGCGTCTCCTTGGTCACCGGGCAGACCAGGATTTCGAGCAGCTTGCGGTCGACGGCATCGGGGCGTTCGGCGGGGGCGGACATGGACGAACTCGGCTGATGAAAAACGCTGCTGATTGATCGGCCAAACCGCGGACGCCGTCAACGCGCCGCCGCAAATCTGCTGACGGCAGTTGCGGGCGGATGTCGCTACTGCAGCGGCGGATCGCCGCTGGTGCGCTTCTTGGCGAGGTCCATTTCGGTGACGGCAATCAGGATTTCGGCGCGGGTCTTGAGATCCGGGGCCTCCAGCATCGCCTGCTTCTCGGCCGGTCCATAGGGCGACATCATCGCCAGCGCGTTGACCAGCGCTTCGTTGGGGGCGCTTTCGACACCGTCCCAGTCGACCTTGAGATTATTGGCTTTGAGAAAATCGGTCAGCACCGACAGCAGCGCTTCGCGATCGACTTCGTCCTCGCCCTTGCGCGCGGTGAAGTCGTCGACGAAGGCGAAGTAATCGACCCGGCATTGCCGGTACGGCGTCTTGACGCTGAGTTCTTCGACGACCTTGAAGCGCGACACGCCGGTGAGTTCGAGGACGTAGCGGCCGTCGCCGGACTCGGCGAGCTGAGTGATGCGGCCGACGCAGCCGACATTGAACAGGGCCGGCCTATCGGGGACCGACGAATGCGCGGCGTCGGGCTGGATCATCCCGATCAGCCGATGACCGTCGCGCAGGCTGTCGTCGATCATCGCCAGATAGCGCGGTTCGAAGATGTTGAGCGGCATCTGGCCGCGCGGCAGCAGCAGCGCGCCCGGCAGCGGAAACACCGGGATCACTTCGGGAAGGTCGGCAGGACCGCGATAGGCGGCATTGATCGGCATCGGTGGCCCCGCTGTGGTTGATACCCGCTGATCAGGAAAACAGAATCGTCGACAGCCGCTTGCGGCCCTCGACGGTCGCGTCGTCGGTGGCACCCCAGGCGTCGAAGAACTGGACGAGCTGCTTGCGCGCGCCGTCGTCGTTCCATTTGCGGTCACGCCGGACGATCTCCAGCAGATGCGTCGTCGCCTCTTCGCGCTTGCCGGCGGCGTTCAGCGCCGTCGCCAGATCGAACCGAGCCTGATAGTCCTTCGGATCGGCCGCGACCTTCTGTTCGAGTTCGGCCACCGGGCCGAGCGACGAAGCCTGCTCGGCCAGATCAATCGCCGCCTGCACGGCTTTGACGGCGGCGTTCTCGCGCTGCGCCTCCGGCACCAGCGCCAAGGTCGACTTGGCCTTGTCGATGGCATCGGTCTGCATGTAGCAGCGCGCCAGGCCGGCGATCGCCTCGATGTTGGTGGCGTCGGCGCGCAGCACCTCCGCATAGACCGACGCGGCGGTCTGCACGTCGCCTTCGGCCAGGATAGCTTCGGCTTCCTGCAGCAACTCGGCCGTCGAGGGCCCGGCGCCGGACATACCGGCGGTGAGCTTGTCGATGAAAGCGGTGACCTGGCTCTCCGGCACAGCGCCCATGAAGCCGTCGGCCGGCCGGCCGTCGACGAAGGCGATCACGGCCGGGATCGACTGGATGCCCATCTGGCCCGGAATCGCCGGATGCTCGTCGATGTTCATCTTGACCAGTTTGACCTTGCCGCCGGCGGCACGCACCGCCTTTTCGAGCATCGGGGTAAGCTGGCGGCATGGTCCGCACCACTGCGCCCAGAAGTCGATGAGGACCGGCTGTTGCTTGGACTCCTCGATGACGTCGCGGACGAAGCTCTGCGTCGTCGTGTCCTTGATCAGATCGGTCGCGGCCTGCGGCGCCGCGCCGCTGCCCTGCTCCATGATTGTCACGTGAGTCCTCGCCTGCTCGTCTGGTCTGCCGCTGCGGCTCCGTCGCCACTCCGGCCCGGTTCACCCCTCTAGATGGACCAGCGGGGAGGATTTGCAACTGGAACCTCGGCACTCGCTCGGCAACCCGGCAAAGAGCCGGCCCGGCGGATGAGCCGATATTCCTGCCTGACGGCTGTTGCATTCGCCGCCCGCTTTTGGCATAGGTCTGCGGCACGGCCGCCGGCGACAGCGCGACGGCCTCTCGGATGCGGGTGTAGCTCAGGGGTAGAGCACAACCTTGCCAAGGTTGGGGTCGAGGGTTCGAATCCCTTCGCCCGCTCCAAGATTTCAGCAAGCAGATGACAAGATGACGACGCAAGTGTGCGAAGGCGCTTTCGCGCCCGCAGCACCGCGGCGCACATCCCCACGTTCTCCAAACCCTAGCGCCAAAATAAAAAGCCCGCGGCGGACCGCGGGCTTTTGGGACTTCGGCTCATCTCTGCAGCGATGAGCCTTGTCTCATCGAACGTCGTGTCGAAGCGCTTCCTTGCCGGAAGCTCGCCCTCACTCGGGCAGCAGGCTCAGACCCGCTTGGGAACGCCGAGGCCGTTATGCAGCCAGTCGTTCCAGGATCTCGACAGCGTCTCGCTGATGGTCTTGCCGTCCGAGAACAGCATCTCGCGGGCGTTGCGGGCAGCCGACTTCAGGTCGCCCCACATCTCTCTGAGATTGTCGACAATACCGAGCGTGCCCGACACCACCCGCTTGGTCTTCAGCTTCGCCAGTTCGATCAGCGATTCCTGAATCTTGACCAGCGAGCGAGCGATGCGGCCGATTTCGTCCGAGCGGCTCAGTGCATGGATGTTCACGGCAACGTCGCCATTGGCGAGGCGAGCCACGTCCTTCTCCAGTTCGCCGAGCGGCTTCAGCAGGCCCTGCGAGATCCGGGTGCCGACCAGCGCGACCACGGCGAACACCACGATGCCGGCGAGCAGCAGCATGGTGCGGCCAGCGCCGACACCGGTATCAGCCGCCTGGGTTACCACCGTCTCGGCGGCCTGCACAACCAAGCCCTGACCTTCGAACGAAGCCGGCATCACCACCGGTCCGGATTCCTGCTGCATCACCAGCATGCCCACGATGCTGCCATCCGCGGCGCGGACAGGCGACAGCATCGCCCCTCCCTGGCCGATCAGGCGATCCAGCGAGGCGACGCTCGCAGCTTGCTTGGCGTGGCTGGCGGTGACTTTCTGCAACACCATTTCACCGACGCCGCCGATGGCCAGCGTCACGACGAACGTGATCCCCAGAACTAGAATCGAAATCTTCTGAGCCAGGCTCCGGTTTGTGAGGTCGAATTGCATCGTATTTCTCCAGCTTTCTTCAATTAGGGGCGGCTTGCCCCCTAAGGTTGAACAGCGTGCTCGACGTTTTACTTTTTGCAGTTAATGAACGATTAACTCCGACGCATCCGGTTTCCGGTAACATCGGTAAACGCCTCACGCTGGAACGGTGAACGAGCGACGGTCGTGCCGACACTCGTTCGTCGAATCGCGAATCACTGGTGAGACAAGAACCCGTCTAACTCTTTGTTTAAACGGCGTAGTTGCTCAGTCGTCACACGACTCGTCGATGTAGTCTCGCGCTGATTCGCGCGCCTGTAAATATACGGGCCAATACCTGATACTGATTGATTTAGGTTAAACCACTAAGCTGGCTTCATTCCTTAACTAATCACCGCTCGACTTGTTAGTTCGAGAGTCATGATACTACCGCTAGGCGCCTTGAACGTAACGCAGGTACAGGAGGGCGCACGTCGACGAGGCGAAGCTAAGTCGCGGATTGAATCGGCATTTCGCTGTCGCCACACACGGCAGCATGACCGGCAGCGCGCTCCAGCTGGTGACTTAGTACCATAAGCAATCCAGCACGGCTGTTGCCGATGAAGGAACGATGCAGGTATCTAGATGCCGCATCCGATGGAAGGCGCCGCGGGGCCGCGACTGTTTGCCGCTGCGTGTCGACGCCCACCGCGCCGAATCCCGATCATTGCACCGGCGCGGTTTTGATCCAGAGCAAGGACGACCTTCGGATTCCGGGCTCCCTTCGCATTGCGGTAACGGCGCTAGAGATTGGCGACTAATCGTCACCGTGCGAGGCGACCTTGTTCTGCTTCCCCTCGGCAGGATCGCGGGTCCCGTTTGAGCTTCCGAGCGATGTTGTATCCGAGGGCCAAACCAGATCGAGGTCGTGCCGTGCATACTGAAAGCATTGTCTCGACGGTCATCCCGCACCTTGTCGTCAAGCACGCTGCCCCTCGCCCGGCCGTCCGCCCAATCAAAGACATCGCCGAAACCCGCGCTGCCGAATTGGCGCGTCTGCTGATCGCGCCCAACCTCACCGACGCTTTCGATCTGATCGATACCTCATTGGCCCGCGCGTCCTCCCCCCTGGCGCTGTTCACCGGCCTGTTCGAACCGACCGCGCGCTGCCTCGGCAATTTGTGGAGCGAGGATATCTGCAGCGAGTTCGAGGTCACGATCGGGCTTTGCCACCTGCAGACCGCAATGCGCCGCATCAGCTTCGATATGTTGTCGGCGTCGCTGTCGCGCTCGCAGCCGCGCACCGTGCTGCTGGTGTCGCAGCCGGGCGAACCGCATTCGTTCTACCCCGCGCTTCACGCTGAGCTGCTGCGCCAGGCCGGCTGGAATACGGTCAGCGAATTCCCCGAGACCGATCAAGAGCTCGCGGAGCTGATCGCCACCGACCGGTTCGACGCCGTCAATATCTCACTTAGCCCGTCGCTGCGCCGCGAGCATTGGCTGCCGCGCATGGCCGAAACGATCCGCACCCTGCGGCAGGCGTCGCGCAACCCGTCACTGGCCGTGGTGGCCAGCGGTCGCCTCTTCGCCGAACGCGCCGATGCGTGCGCGAGCGTCGGCGCCGATGCGGCGACGATCTCGGCGGTCCAGATCGAGCGCTGCCTGATGCGCGCGCTGCTCGAACGCACGGCGCGGCCAGCGGCGAACTTCGCCTGGATCTGATCGACAGCCTCTCAAGCCGGCAGCCTGCCTTGCAGTGAGCGAACTTGTGAGTCCGCAACATCGGCCCAGCGCGGTGTCCGCGTATTGAAGGGGCCGACGTCTTGGCCGGATTGCCAACTCGCTCGATTCACGCGGCGCGGTCATAGTCACCCAAGTGAAGACGGCGCGCCACCAAGCCCGTCTATCCGTCGCGGCATCCATCCGCGAGAGGGACCGGCCATGCAATCCGACACGAAATCCTATCCGCTCGACCGGCTGCCGCCGATCGACTACGACGCCCATCCGGCCTATGGCCGGGTGCTGCCGATGCCGATGCCGGGCCCACGACTGAAGGCGCTGAGCTATTTCGGCTACGGCTTCCTGCTGGCGACCGCGCAGCGGCTGATCGACATCGACCATCTGCCCGCACCCTCCGACAGCGGCAATCGTTTCGTCGCCATTCTGCGCGCGCTGCCGGCCACATTGCGGTTGATCGTGCTGCAGCGGCTCGGCCGCATCGCGGCAGGCGGCGCGTTCGCGCCCAAGACCGAACGTGCAGCGGCCGTACTGGCGCCGCTGCAGCGCGATGGCTTCGTGGCGCTACGCCTTGGCGCCGACCAGACCGGTGAGGTTCGCCGCCTGCTGGCCGCACATTTCGCAACGCTCGACCGCAAGATCGCGTCGCCGGACGATCCTGATAGTGCCCGTCTGGTGGTCGATCCGATCACGGCTCCCGACATCTATAAATGGTTCAATCAAATCGCCGCAGATCTCGGCCTGTCCGAGGCGGCGAGCGCCTATCTCAAGCGCCCGGTCGGCGTCGGCCGCATTGCAGCCCAAGTGATCGATGCGACTCCGACGCAGAGTCCGTTCGCAGATGTGGGCGTCGAGGCATCGCCCTGCGATGGCTACGGCATCGATCTCGCCACCAATGTGCTCAAGTTCGTCATCTATCTCGGCGACGTCGGCCCTTCGGGCGGCCCGCTCAGCTATGTGGCCGGCTCGCAGCGCGCCGCGCGGATCGGCGACGCGCTGATCCGCCGCGCCAATGATCTGTGCGGCTTGTCGTCGACGCTGCCGCAATGGCGCGAGACGTTCTACGCGCTGCCGGCGGGCCTGCAACGCAAGGCTTCGTTCGGCGCCGACATTCTCACCGGCGACGCCAATGCGACGGCGATTGATGCCAACCAGGTGACGGTGACGAGCGAGATCGGCAACGCCGTGCTGTACGACCCGTCGGGCATTCACCGCGACGGCATCGTCCAGCAGGGGCGCCGTCAAGCCGTGGTGCTGACCTTTACCGAACTGGCGAGGTAATCATCGCTTGCCGAACGCCTGCAGCGCGGCCGCCAGCTCCGGCTTGCCGGCAGCGTAGTCGGCGACCGGGATGCCGGCGGCGATCGCCTCCCAGGCCTGACGGATCGATGTCGCGCCGGCAGCTGGGCCCATCGGATGGCCGAACACGCCGCGGCCCGGCACGAAGCCGAAATCAGCGCTGCCGATCTTGCGATAAACGCCTTCCAGCGTCGCCGCCGAATCGCTGCCGCCCGGCACCGGCAGACAAGGCTTGATCGGCCCCATCGGCTCGAGGCAGGCGCGGACGCAGTCCATCACTTCGGCTTCCGGCGTGAACATGCGCGGGCCGAAGCCCGGCATGATGATCACGTCGAATCCGGCGAGCCGCTGCAGCCGTGTCATCACCCGCGAATGAATGCCGTAGCCGGCGAGCCGGCTGAATGCCGCGATGAACGGGAAATGCGCCATCAGCGGCACCCGCGCATGCTTGCGCAGCATCCGCACCGCCGACAGCCCGACCGGCATGGTGTTGACGAGCAGCGCGCCGGCACCGGCATTGACCGCGACATCGTGTAGTTCGGCCAAGCGGTCGACCTCGTCGGTGATATTGGCCAGATAGATCTTCGGCACACCGGTCTCCACCGTGGCCTTGCGGCAGGCGTCGCCGAGCAGCGCGGCGCGCTGCGCCAGCGGGCACCAGTCGACATCGGCCAGCATCTCGTCGTCCTTGGCGATGTCGAGCCCGCCGAGCCAGCTCTGATAGCCGAGTTCGGCGAACGGCTCCGGCGGCAAGCCGATATTCGGCTTGATGACGCCGAAGAAGATCGGCCGGTCGAACGCCTGCAGCCGCTCGCGCAAGCCGGCGACGCCGAAACGCGGGCCGTCGAAGGCAGCGAGATAATTGTCCGGAAACCGGATGTCCTGCAGCCGAATCAGCGGGATGCCGGGCGCGAAGAACACGCCCTCGCCGCACACGGCCGACAACAGATTGGGAATCTTCGGCCCGAAATTGCGATGCGGATGCGCGATGGTGACCCGGCAGGCATGGACTTCGCCCTGCGCAGCGCTTTCCACCGCGATGCTGAAGCCGCCCGGCTGCTTTTGCGCATGCAGCTCCAGCACCTTGGCGGCGAAGCGCGGCCGAAAGTCCTCGTCGAAGCCGACCCGGCGCCACTGCGCCGTCGATTGCTCGCTGCACAGATGCGCCGCTGCCTCGCGGGGATCGCCGGCGCATTCGAAGCTGAAATCGAGCTCGATGTAATCGTCGAGATTCAGATCGCTGCGCGTGGCGTAGAAGCCTGCAATGTCGTCGGGGGTCATGGCAAAAATCCAGAACTACCAGCAGGTCGTCATACGCGGGGTCGGCCCGCGTATCCATCCGGAAACGAGACTCTTTGGACGGAGCGGCGGCCGAACCGCGCGGAGCCCTCAGCCCTCGCCCATCGCCTGCAATTCGACCTGGCGGCGCGGACGCGGACCGTCGAGCTCGATGAAGAAGATCGACTGCCACTCGCCGAGCAGCATTGCGCCGCCGGCCAGCGGGATCGTCTCCGACGAATTCATGAACAGGCCGATCAGATGCGAATGCGCATTGTCGCGGCCGTCGACCGGATCGAGATTGTGCAGATAGTCGCCGTCGCGCGGCACCAGCCGCTTGAGGAACGTCAGCATGTCGCGCTCGAGCTGCGGCTCGCGCTCGTTGATGTTGATGCGCGCCGTGGTGTGCAGGCAACTCACCGTGACGAGGCCGTCCCTGACGCCGCAGCCGACGACGAAGTCACGCACCGCATGGGTGATGTCGATGAGCTGGATCGGCGCCGTGGTGGCGAGTTCGAGATGATGGCGAACGATGGTCATCGCGGATCCGGCGCGCATGCGAAGCTGCACCTCCCTGTTAGCGCGGAACCGCCGACGCGGCAACGCTGCCCGCCGCGGATCGCGGGCCTATATTTCTAATCATTGCCGTTGCGGCGTGTTCGCGATAGACGCAGCCACTCCGCCACAGCCGAACGCCACGATGACCCCTGCCTATCGCCGCGATATCGACGGCCTGCGCGCCGTCGCGGTGCTGCTGGTGGTCGCCTTTCACGCTTTTCCTCGGGCGCTGCCCGGCGGCTTCATCGGCGTCGACATTTTCTTCGTGATCTCGGGCTTTCTGATCAGCGCGATCATCCTGGGCGGCCTGCGTGGCGGCGAGTTCAGCTTCCGCACCTTCTATGCGCGGCGCATCAACCGGATCTTTCCGGCCTTGATGCTGGTGCTGGCGGCCTGCGCGATCGGCGGCTGGGTGCTGCTGTTTCCGCTCGATTACCGCGACGCCGGCCGGGCGATCGCGGCGGGCGCCGCCTTCGTGGCCAATCTGGCGCTGCTCCAAGACGCCGGCTATTTCGACAGCGCCGCCACGCTCAATCCGCTGCTACATCTGTGGTCGCTTGGCGTCGAGGAACAGTTCTATTTGGTGTGGCCGCCGCTGCTGGTGCTGGCCTGGCGCCGGCCGCGCGGCGCGATGATCGCCGCGGTGGCGATTCTGCTGGCGTCTTTCATTGCCAATGTGCTGATCACGCCCAGAGCTCCGCTGACGGCTTTCTACCTGCCGGTGACGCGGTTCTGGGAATTGATGACGGGCTGTCTGCTGGCGAT
>NZ_BADD01000675.1 GCF_000333455.1 Rhodopseudomonas sp. B29 | reverse complement strand
TGGCCTTGATGATCTCGCCGCGGACGCCGAAGTCCTGCAGCACGCCTTCGAGCGCGCGCGAATTGGCTTCGAGTTCGGCCTTGCTGTGAGTCTGGCGATCGGTCGCTTTCGGCGCGGTGAGCATCGCCACCGCCGGCAGTTCGAACTTGGCCGGCTTCTTGGTGGGTTTCGGCGCCGGCTTCTTGCGCGGCGCGCGCGCGGCCGGGGCTTCCTCTTCTTCGTCTTCCTCGGCGTCTGCCTCGGCTTCGTCATCGTAGCCGGGATCATGATCCTCGAGCTGCGGCACGATCGGCGGCGCCGTGCGGCCGCCGAGTCGCGGCTCCTGACGTTCGAAGGCGCCGGTTGGTTTGGTGGGCGCGCTGCTGACCAGACCGCGGTACGACAGCTTGATGAGCCGCGTCAGGCGCGCCTTGGCGCTCAGCAGCGCATGGACCATCCAGCCGAGCGACACCGAGCCGCGGTCCGATTCCTCTTCTTCCTCGAAGGGAAGATCGTCGGCCGCAATTTCCTCCGGCTCGATCTCGTGCGCGCCATAGCCGGACGCCATCACGAAAGCGGCGAGCATCAGCACGCCGAGCAACAGGCTGAGCACGATATGGAAGATCAGGCCGGGACCGAACACCAGCGACGGCGTGCGCACCAGCGCATCGCCGACCACGCCGCCGAAGCCGGTCGGCAGCGGCCAGGCGCCGTCGCGCGGAAACGAGCTGGCGAAACCCGACGCCAGGATGGTGCAGAGGATCCAAGCCGCGAGCCGCAGCGCGCGGCGATCGAACGGGCGGTGATGCAGCATCCGCCAGCCCCACACCGCAATCGGCATCAACAGCCCGATGGCGCCGAGACCGAGGATCTGCATCGACAGATCGGCGCCGATGGCGCCGCCATAGCCGAGCCAATTGTGAATTGTCCGCGACGTCGCATGGCTGAGGCTCGGATCCTGCACCGACCAACTCGCCAGCGCGCCGGCGCCGAGCGCCGCCAGCGCGATCAGCGACAGGCCCATCAGTTCGCGCAACCGCCGCCCCAGTGCGTCGCGCACCGAGATCGGCAGATGCCCGACCAGGGGAATGACCCGTTCGATCGCCGCCATCCGACTCAAAGCCCCGCGACTATCCGAGGATCCGCACCAGCCGATGCAGCGCTTCGGCGGTCGTATCACTGTCCTGCACCATCGCGACGCGGATATAGCCCGCGCCGGGATTGAACCCATCGGCCTGCGGCCGCGCCAGGTAACTACCCGGCACGACGCGAACGCCGCCGTCTCTGTAGAGCTTCACCGCAGCGGCCTCGTCTCCGCCCTGCGCCGACACGTCGAGCCACAGGCAGAAACCACCGGCCGGACGCACGTAGTTGTAACGCGAACCCAGGATCTGATCGGCGAGGTCGAATTTCAGCCGGTACAGCCGCTGGTTCTCGGCGACGTGGGCTTCGTCCGCATAAGCGGCGGCCGCAACATATTGCAGCGGCACCGGCACCTGCGGCCCCGCGACGTTGCGCAGCTCGTGATAGGCGTGAAGGAAATCCGCGTCACCGGCCGCGAAGCCGACCCGCATCCCGGGCAGATTCGAGCGCTTGGACAGCGACTGAAACGCCACGACGTTCTTGAAGCCCGGTCCCGCCACGGCCAGTGCACTTCCCGGCGCGGTCCGGGTGTAGATCTCCGAGTAGCACTCGTCGCTGAAGATCAGGAAGCCGAAGCGGTCGGCCAGCGCCTTCAGCTTGGCGAAGTAATCGGCCGACGCCACCGAACCTTGCGGGTTGGCCGGCGAAGCGATGTAGATCGCCACCGTCCGGGCCAAGGTCGCGTCGTCGAGCGAGCTGAGATCGGGCAGGAAACCGTTGGCGGTCGTGGTCGGTAGCAAAACCGCCTCACAGCCGGCGGCACGGGCACCGGCCCCATAGGCCGGATAGAACGGATTGGGCATCAGGATCGTCGGCGTGCCGACACGCGGCGCCACGTAGCGCGCCGCCGCGATCGCGGCGAGAAATAAGCCCTCGCGGCTGCCGTTCAGCGCCAGGACTTCACGCTCGGGATCGATCGGATGCGGCAGGCCGAAGCGGCGCATCAGCCATTGCGCCGCCGCCTCGCGAAACGGCGCGATGCCCTTGGCGGCCGGGTAGCGGCCGAAATCCACCGTATGGCGCGCCAATACACCGGCGACGAAATCCGGAACCGGGTGCTGCGGCTCGCCGAGCGACAGATTGATCAGCTTCTCGCCCGGCTGATACGGCGCCAACAATTCGGTCAGGCGGGCGAACGGCGAGCGCTCGTTCGAGACGCCAGCGTCACGACTGTCGGCCGCACGCGCCGCGGAGGTGGTGGACAAAACCATTCCAGATACGCCGGTTTTTCGAGGCGCCCGGCCGCAATCGGGGCGAGCGAGAACAGATCAGCCACCATAGATACGGCGAGGTTAAGACGCGATTAACCATCGACGCTGGGGGGCGAAGCAGGATGGCGATCAGGCTTCCGACGCAAGCTCTCGATCGACAGCACCACGAAGAGCGGGTAGGGCCCGATGCACCGTATCCCAAATCATTTGTGCCGCGACGTCTTCGTAATCGTGGCGGTAGACGTTGCCTGCAGATGCGATCTGCCGCCAGGGAAGCTCCGGGTGCCGGGCCTTGACCTAGTCGGCGACGCGGCGCGACGCCTCGGAGATGATCTCCAGGCATCGCGTAATCGCGTACACAGTGCGCAGGTCTGCCTTGAAGGTAGCCTCGTCGCAGCCTTCGACGAATTTGGTGACGAGATCGATGTGGTGGCGAATATCGCGAAGCGCGACTTCGGACTGATCAGAACGCATAGATCGCGTCAGCCTCGGCGCTCGGCGCCACGTGCGGCTTGAGCTGATCCCGATTGACGACATCGACCGGCCGATCGAACAGGGCTGCGATATAATCTTTCAGGCCAGCATATTCGAACACAGTCACGTGTGCATTCGGATCGATCTCGATCATGATGTCGATATCGCTGCCGCCGTGCTCGCTGCCGCGGGCGACCGAGCCGAACAGCGCGGCGCGGCTTACACCGCGGGCGCGCAATGCATCCCGGGATTGACGCAAGACAGCGAGCGCAGCGTTCCGGTCCATGGCCGCATTATAGCACAGGCCTCGGAGGGCTAAAAGAAAGGGGCCCCGGCTTGCGCCAGGGCCCCTCGACGGCTGGGGCATTGCCGGGTATCTGCCCCGACCGCAGCTCTGACGCGACGCCTCGGAGAAGCGCCGCGCCTTTAAGAGAGCTCACATGTTGTAGGCACGCTCGGTGTGCTCGACGAGGTCGAGACCTTCGCGCTCGACTTCGACCGGGGCACGCAGGCCGACGATGACGTCGACGATCTTGTAGAGGATCGCCGAGCCGATGCCGGAGATCAGCAGCGTGGAGCCGACGCCCCAGCACTGCGAGATCATCTGGGTGACCATGTCGTAGTCGCCGATCTTGCCGGCGGTGTAGTCGTACACGCCGGTGCCCCCGAGCGCCGGGTTGACCAGGATGCCGGTGCCGAGCGCGCCGACGATGCCGCCGACGCAGTGGACACCGAACACGTCCAGCGAGTCGTCATAGCCGAGCGCGTTCTTCACCACGGTGCAGAAGAACAGGCAGACCAGACCGACCACGATGCCGAGCACGAGCGCGCCCATCGGACCCGAGAAGCCGGCCGCCGGGGTGACGGCGACGAGACCCGCAACCGCACCCGAGAGTGCGCCGAGCAACGAGGGGTGACCCTTGAAGATCCACTCGGCGAACATCCAGGCCAGCGCCGCCGCCGCGGTCGCGACGAAGGAGTTGGTCATGGCGAGAGCGGCGCCGCCCGAGGCTTCGAGGTTGGAGCCGGCGTTGAAGCCGAACCAGCCGACCCACAGCAGCGAGGCGCCGATCATGGTCATGGTCAGCGAGTGCGGAGCCATCAGCTCCTTGCCGTAGCCGGTCCGCTTGCCGACCAGCAGGGCGCCGACCAGACCGGCGATGCCGGCGTTGATGTGCACCACGGTGCCGCCCGCGAAGTCGATCGCGCCCTTCTTGAAGATGAAGCCGGCGTCGGCATTCACTTCATCGAGCTTGGCCTGCGCGGCCGCCTTGGCGGCATCGTCGGTCGCGGCGGCGAGCGCCTTGACGGCGTCCGAGATCGCGTCCGGACCGGCCCAGTACCAAACCATGTGGGCGATCGGGAAGTAGATCAGCGTGACCCACAGCGGCACGAACAGCGCCACCGCGGCGAAGCGGGTGCGCTCCGCGAAGGCGCCGACGATCAGCGCGGGCGTGATCGCCGCGAAGGTCATCTGGAAGCACATATAGACGAGCTCCGAGATGTTCGCGTCGACCGAGAAGGTCGCGGCCTTGGAGTCGGTGGTCACGCCGGCCAGGAAGGCCTTGGAGAAGCCGCCGATGAAGTCCGAGCCGCCGGTGAAGGCGAGGCTGTAGCCGTAGACCACCCAGATCACGGTGACGATGCAGACGGTGTAGAACACCTGGGCCAGCACCGAGAGCATGTTCTTGGAGCGGACGAGACCGCCGTAGAACAGCGCCAGGCCGGGGATGGTCATCAACAGCACCAGCACCGTCGACGTCATCATCCAGGCGTTATCGCCCTTGTTGACGGTCGGTTCGGCGTAGGCGGCAGTCGCGGCGAACAGGCTGGCGCCGAGGACCGCCAATCCCGCGCCGTAGGGACGTTTGAACGTCATTTGTTGTCTCCTGTGAGGAAATTCTTCGAGGTGAGCGCGTATCAGAGGGCCGCAGCGTCGGCTTCGCCGGTGCGGATGCGCACGGCGTGGTCGAGGCCGATAACGAAGATCTTGCCGTCGCCGATCTGGCCGGTCTTGGCCGCGCTGGTGATGGCTTCGATGGTCTTCTCGACCTGCTCGGTCGCGATCGCCACTTCGATTTTGATCTTGGGCAGGAAGCTCACCGCGTATTCGGCACCGCGATAGATTTCGGTGTGGCCCTTCTGCCGGCCGTATCCCTTGACTTCCGTCACCGTCAAACCGTGAACGCCGATGGCGGTCAGGGCGTCACGGACTTCTTCAAGTTTGAATGGCTTGATGATCGCCATAACAATTTTCATGGGTCCTATCCCCGCTTAGGGCCCGGCCAGAACGACCAGGCATGATCTCGACTGAAAATCCCCACGCGGAGCATCACTACGCGGGCACAGCCGGCGCATAGGAATCAAATGCCGTGCCAGTCGGGCGGCCCGCTGAAATCGTTCAGGAATTCGAAACTTTACGGGGAAGCCGCATCGCAGCACCGCCTGCGCTATTCCGTCGCGCCTACAGGATAGGCACAACTGTGCATTTTCTATGCACGCCGCGGCGTCGACACAATGATGCTCACGTCGCGAGCACGAGACTCACGACTTAGGCCGGCAAAAACTCGGCATTTGACTATTGCAGCGCCTCGCCATGCTGCGAAATGTCGAGACCCTCGATCTCGGCCTCCTTGGAGACCCGCAGGGCGACGAACAGGCTGACCAGCTTGAGCAGCACATAAGTCGCCAGCCCCGACCAGACGAACGTCACCAAGATACCGGCTAGCTGGATGAACGGCTGCTTCCAGCCACCCTCCAGGGCGCCCGAAACGCCGCCGATCGCAGCCGTGGCGAACACGCCCGCCAGCAGCGTGCCCGTCAGGCCGCCGATGCCATGGACGCCGAACACGTCGAGCGAGTCGTCGTAGCGTAGCCGGTGCTTGAGCCAGGTGCAGGCCCAGTAGCAGACCAGGCCGGCGACGATGCCGATCACCACGCCGTGCCAGGGTTCGACATAGCCGGAAGCCGGCGTGATGGTGCCGAGACCGGCGACCGCTCCGGAGATCATGCCAAGCACCGACGGCTTGCGCCGCGAGGCCCACTCGATCGCCCCCCAGGTCAACGCGCCCGAGCAGGCAGCCAGATGCGTCGCCGTGATCGCGAAAACGGCGCGAGAATCGGCGGCGAGTGCCGAGCCGCCATTGAAGCCGAACCAGCCGACCCACAACAGGCCGGTGCCGATCACTGCCAGCGACAGATCGAACGGCGACAGATTCTCCATGCCGTAGCCATGGCGGCGGCCGATCACCAGCGCCGCGACCAGACCGCCGGTGCCGGCGGAGAGATGCACCACGAGGCCGCCGGCGAAATCCAAAACGCCCATCGCGCCCAAAAAGCCGCCGCCCCAGATCCAGTGCGCCAGCGGCACATAGACGAAGACGAACCACAGAATCGAGAACAGCAGATAGGCCGAGAACCGCATGCGGTCCGCCACCGAGCCCGCCACCAGCGCCACCGTGATGATCGCGAAGGTCATCTGGTAGAGCACGAACAGCGCTTCGGGGATGGTCTTGGCGGCCGGATTGATGCTCTGCATCGTCATGCCGGCAAGGAAGATGCGATCGAACGAGCCGATGAAGGCGCCGTTGCCTGTGAAGGTGAGCGAATAGCCAAACGCCACCCACAGCACCGAGATCAACGCCACGGCGGCGAGGCTCTGCGCCATGGTGGCCAGCACGTTCTTCTTGCGCACCATGCCGGAGTAGAACAGCGCCAGACCAGGGATCGTCATCATCAGCACGAAGGCGGTCGCCACCGTCATCCAGGCGGTGTCGGCAGGATTGATCGTGCTGGCAGCTTCGACCGGCTGAGCCAGCGCCGGGCTGGCAAGCGCGCCGAACAAGGTCACGGACGAGATTTCGAGCGCGGTCCTGCCCGCGCGGCGTCGCCAACCGATCATCATGCTGTCCCAGAAGGAAGGGCGGCACCCCCGGTGCCGCAACCGAGGAGAAGGCTGGCGTTAGAGCGCGTCGGCGTCGGTTTCGCCGGTGCGGATACGCAACGCGTGGTCGATCGGCGTGACGAAGATCTTGCCGTCGCCGATCTGGCCGGTGCGGGCGCCGCGGGTGATGACCTCGACGGCCCGGGTAGCCAGGTTGTCGTCGACCGCGATCTCGATCCGCAGCTTGGGCAGGAAATTCACGATGTACTCGGCGCCGCGATAGATCT
>NZ_BADD01000676.1 GCF_000333455.1 Rhodopseudomonas sp. B29 | reverse complement strand
ACTCGCGGCCGGCCTGCGCGTCGAGAATGCCGGCACGTTCGACGCCATCCATACCCGCGTCAAGAAGCTGATCGCCGACGGCCAGTTGCAAGGCCTGCGGCTCGACCACATCGACGGCTTGCGCGATCCGGCGCAATATTTTCAGCGGCTGCGCCGGCTCGCCCGCGACGCCCAGGGCGCCGGCGCCAAGCCGCTCTACACGGTGATCGAGAAGATCCTTGGTGAGGGCGAAGAGTTGCATCGCTTCGCCGGCGTCCACGGCACCACCGGCTACGAGTGGTTGAACGTCATCACCCAGGTGCTGCTCGACGGCAACGGGCTGAAGCCGCTCGACGAAACCTGGCGACAGATCAGCAGTTCTTCGCCGGCGTTCGAGCCGGTACTGATCCGTGCCAAGCGCCGCGTCCTCGACACGCTGCTGCGGAGCGAGTTCACCGTGCTGACGCGGCTGCTCGCGCGTATCGCCGGCGGTCACTACTCGACGCGCGATTTCTCCGCCGACGATCTGCGCCGCGTATTCGAGCTCTATGTGCTGCACTTCCCCGTCTATCGCACCTATATCACCGGCCAAGGCCCGGCCGCGCCGGATCGCGAGCTGATTGCCCAGACGATCGAGAAAGCGCGCGCCGACTGGTACGGCGCAGACGACGGCATCTTCGATTTCCTGCAGGACGCGCTGACCATGGACCTGATCGGCCCCGATCGCGTCGCTCATTCCAAATCGCGCGTCCGCCGCTTTGCGCTGAAGGTGCAGCAGTTCACCGGGCCGACGATGGCCAAGTCGCTCGAGGACACCGCCTTCTATCGCTATCACCGCCTGATCGCACTCAACGAGGTCGGCGGCGATGCCGCTGCACAGGCGCTGCCGGTCGCGGCTTTCCATGAACTGATGGCGAGCCGCGCCAAGGATTGGCCGCACGGCATGACGGCGACGATGACGCACGATGCCAAGCGCGGCGAGGATGCGCGCACGCGCATCATGGCGCTGGCCGAAATACCCGGCGAATGGGCCAGCCTGGTGGCGAAGTGGAAGCTGCTGAACGCCGGCCATCTCGCGACGGACGGCGACGGGCGCGCGCCGTCTGCGACGTTCGAGTACATGCTGTATCAGGCGTTGCTCGGGGCTTGGCCGTTGCAGGACGACAAGGATTTTCCGGCGCGCGTGCAGGCTTTCGCCGAGAAGGCCGGACGGGAAGGCAAGCAGGACACCAACTGGCTCAATCCGAACCAGCGCTACGAAGACGGCGTCAAGCAGTTCATCGAACGCCTTCTCGATCCGGCCCAGTCGTCCGAATTCCTGCAGTCACTTCAGAGCCTCGAACAACGGCTGTCTCTGCTCGGTGCGCTGAACTCGCTGTCGCAGCTCACCTTGAAGGCGACGATGCCGGGCGTGCCAGACTTTTATCAAGGCACAGAGTACTGGGACTTCTCGCTGGTTGATCCCGACAACCGTCGCCCTGTCGATTTCGAGGCGCGCGCGCAGGCGCTCGGTGAAGTGGAAACGCCGGACTGGGCGGTGCTCGCCGAAAGCTGGCAGGACGGCCGCCTCAAGCTGGCCTGGACACATCATCTGCTCAAGCTGCGCGCCGAGCTGCACGACGTCTTCACCGACGGCGACTATCGGGCGCTAGAGGTTATCGGCCGCGATGCCGACCACGTCATCGCTTACGCGCGCGCGCGCGGGCACGAGGCGGCGATCGTCGTCGTCGGCAAGACCTTCGCCCCTTTGAGCGACGGCGGCCGCCATTGGCCGCGCGGAGACGCGTTCGAAGGCGAAGTGAAGCTCGACGGGCTCAGCGTCGAAGGGGCGGAAGCCGGCGTGCTGCGGCTAAGCGACATCTTCCGCACCATCCCCGCTGCAGTGCGACGGGCAGAGGTGAGTGGCGGGAAGCGGAGGCGGTGACCGGGTATTTGCTCGCAGCCGATCGTCACCAAACGCCGTCATGCCCGGGCTTGTCCCGGGCATCCACGAAAACCAGCGAAGTCACGAAGTAGACGTGGATGGCCGGGACGAGCCCGGCCATGACGAGGAAGATGCTGCGTCGCTCCTAGCGGATTAAAATGGATGAGTGCGCCGCGCTCCCACGTCTACATACGGCAAGGCCGCCCGGGAGCGTGAGCCGGGCGGCCTGGCGGGTTGCGTGCCGATCGGGATCGGTTCCCTCCCCCGCTCGATCATTTTACGAGATTCTCTGAACGCTTACTTAACCGACGTCAAATGTGCAGTGCGAGATTTCGCCGTTCACCGCCCCCGCAGCGCAGCATCGCGTCTTTCGTCGAAGATCACTTCTTGTCCAGCAACAGATGGCCGCGATCGCGGATGGCCAGCTTGGCCATGTCGGCGAATTTCTGCAGCAGCCACGGCAATCGCACTTCGAGCCGGACGTGATCGTCGGCGACGTCGATCTGGCCGGACGCGACCTGGCCGATGGCGCGCACCCGAAACAGCATCTTGTCGCCCTGCCAGATTTCCTCGTCGACCTTCAGCACCGGGATGTTGACGGCCGCTCGCGTCAAGCCGGCTTGCAGACGACGGCGGGCTTCGTCACGGCCGAGTTGGTGCGGAATCGAAACGACAAGCGGCGCTGACATCGACAGTCTCCGGAAAGCGACAACTCCTCCTCATTTAAGCAACAGTCGCAGAAATTACAGGGCCGCGTAGCACGATGGTTTCCGCACACGGAACCTTCGCTCTGCCCGCGGGTTCTCGATCACGTTCCGCGTTTCGACAAAACGGGTTGAGGAGAACACTATGTCGATCGGTACTATCATTCTGATCATCCTGATCATCGCGCTGCTCGGCGGCTTTTCCGGCATCGGCGGCGGGCCGTTCTACGGCACCGGCTACTACGGCGGCGGCGGTCTCGGATTGATCATCATCATCCTGATCGTGCTCCTGCTGCTCGGAAAGCTCTGATCGGACTCGAGATCACATGCGCTCCGGAGGCAATCTGCTTCCGGAGCGCTGATCTATGGGTAGGACGCTAAGCCGGATCTCAACGTCATTGCGAGGAGCGCAGCGACGAAGCAATCCAGTCCCGCGCACTGAGCTGGATTGCTTCGCTTCGCTCGCAATGACGGTTTCGGCGTCACTTCACCGCTTCGCTGTCAGCTTCTCGATCGCCGCCCGCAGCGGCGTGGCGGCGGCCTCGTAATCATCCCACGCCTTCGACTTGTTCCACAGCGCCGGCACGGTCTCGACCGTGTAGCGCTTCGGATCGAGCCCCGGCCGGACCTGCGCCCAGCTCACCGGCATCGACACCGTGGCGCCTTCACGGGCGCGCGGCGACAGCACCGCCACCGCGGTCGACATTCGGTCGTTGCGCAAGTAATCGAGGAAGATCTTGCCGGTGCGCTTCTGCTTGGACATGTTGAGCAGATAACGATCGGGACTGTCCTCGGCCATCAGCTGGCAAATCGCCTGGGCGAACGCCTTGGCCTGCTTCCAGTCGACATTGTTCTTTGCTTTCGACGCATCGAGCGGCGTCACCACGTGCAGGCCCTTGCCGCCGGTGGTCTTGCAGAAGGTGTTGAGTCCGATCGCCTCGAGCCGCTGCTTCATCTCGCGTGCCGCCTTGATGACTTCTTCGAAGCCGACTTCCGGCGCCGGATCGAGATCGAACACCAGCCGTCCCGGCACGTCGGGCTGATCCTCGGCGCAATTCCACGGGTGCAGCTCAACGCCGCCGATCTGCGCGACCGCGATCAGGCCCTCGACGCGGTCGATCTGCACATAGGGCTTGCGATCGCCCGACACGCTGACGAGCTCTATCAGATTGCTCATCCCCGCCATGGCGTGACGCTGGAAGAAATGCTCGCCGCCGATGCCGTCAGGGGCGCGCACGATCGAACACGGCCGGCCCTTGATGTGCGCGATCACCGTGGCGCCGACCGCCTCGAAGTAATCGGCGAGATCGCGCTTCGTGATCGCATCACTGATCTTGCTCTTCGGCCACAGCTCCTTGTCGGGCTTGGAGATCACCACGCCCATGACTTCGGCGAGGCTGTCGGACGACGTGCGCGTTCGCGCCGGCTTGGCGGCCTTCGTCGGCGTCGACTTAGCGGCTTTGCCCTTGCTCTGCCGCCCCGGCTTTGGCGTCGCCACCTCGACCTTGGCGGGCGTCTCGGGCTCGACCTCCTCGGCCGGTTTGTCGCGCCGCAGGCCCTTGAACGAGGCCTGCCGCACCATGCCGCCGCCCGTGAATCCAGCGAACTCGATCTCGGCGACCAGCTCCGGCTCGACCCAATGCACCTCGCGGCCCTTCCTCGGCGCGTTGGCTCCGCTGAATGGATTTTCCTTGGATTCGTGCGCCTTGAGCTCTGGGAGAATCCGCTTCACGACCTCCTGTCCGAAGCCGGTGCCGACGATGCCCACATAGGCCAGATGATCGTCGCGGTTCACGCCGACCATCAACGAGCGGAATTTGCCGTTCGTCGTCTTCCAGCCGCCGATCACCACCTCATGCCCGGCCCGGCACTTTGCCTTGGTCCAGGCCTCCGTGCGCCCGGAGCGATAGGGCGCGTCGAGCTTCTTGGAGACGATGCCTTCCAGCGACAGCCTGCAGGCCGACTGCAAAATCGCGTCGCCGCCGGACTCGAAATGCTCGACGTAGCGGATCAGTCCCTCTTTGCGCCGGCCGCGCGCGGACTTCAGCAAAGCTTGCAGCCGATCCTTCCGCTCCGACAGCGGCAGCGCACGCAGGTCCTCGCCATCGGCATAGAGCAGATCGAACGCGAAGCAGATCAGGTTGTCGGTGTCGCCGTCCGACAGCGCCGCCTGCAGCGCGGCGAAATCGGGGTGACCGTGGGAGTCGAGCGCCACCACCTCGGTGTCGATGATCGCATCCGGCAGCGCCGCGGCTTCTTCGGCGATCGCGCCGAACTTCCCGGTCCAGTCGAGCCCCTTGCGGGTCAGGAGACGCGCCTCGCCATTCTGCACGCGCAGCTGCATGCGGTAGCCGTCGAATTTGATCTCGTGGCCCCAACCATCGCCGGACGACGGCCGCTCGACCGAGGTGCAGAGCTGCGGCGGCACGAAGTCCGGCATCGCAGTGCGTTTTGCCTTCGCAGTCTTCGCCACACGCTTTGCAGGCTTGGCAGCGGCGGCTTTGGTCGCCTTCGCAGGCTTGGCTTTCGAAGCGGATTTGGCGGCCTTCTTGCCCTTACCATTCGCCTTGCGCTCATCCGCAGCAAGACCGACGTTGCTGTCCCACACCGCATCTGCCTTCACCGGCCCGGTCGCGCCCTTGCCGGTCATGAACGGCTTCGGCGCCCGGCCTTTGCCTTCGGCAATCTGCGCCATGGCGCGGCCGGAGGCCACCGAGCGATCTTCGTCGAGCACGGCCTCGCCGTGGCTCTCGACGGAGTAATCGTCACGGTGCTTGATCAGCAGCCAGTTGGTGCGCTTGCCGCCGCTACGGTCGTGGCGCATCCGCACCAGCACCCAGCCGCCGTGCAGCTTCTCGCCCTCCAGCGTGAACTTGAGGTCGCCCTTCTTGAAGCCCTTCTCCGGATCGTCGCAGTCCCAATAGCCGCGGTCCCACAGCTGCACCGTGCCGCCGCCATACTGGCCCTTCGGGATGGTGCCTTCGAAGTCGCCGTAATCAAGCGGATGATCCTCGACCTCGACGGCGAGCCGCTTGTCGTGCGGATCGAGCGACGGCCCCTTGGTCACCGCCCAGGACTTGAAGACGCCGTTGTACTCCAGCCGCAGATCGTAGTGCAGCCGCGTCGCGTCGTGCTTCTGGATGACGAAACGCCGCCGCTTCGAGGGCGCCACCGGGCTGTCGCCGCTCGGCTCCGCGGTCTGTTCGAAGTCGCGTTTCTTCCGATACAGCGCGAGTTGTCTGTCGGCCACGTCGTCCTCCGCAATCGCCCGGCGAACCTGATCGGAACCAAAACCCCTGATACCTGTTGGAGTTCCCAAGCCGCGGCCGTGGTCGCGCCGCGTCTGTTGCGTCCTCATCCCCACCGATTTCGGAGAGCATCATGGCCCCGCGCCGCGCCTACTGGAAGGGCTCGCTGAAGCTGTCGCTGGTCAGCTGCCCGGTCGCCCTGTATCCGGCCTCGACCGGCGTCGAGAAGACCCGCTTCCACATGATCAATGCCGAGACCGGCAACCGGCTGAAGCAGCAGATGATCGACGAAGACACCGGCGAGGTCGTCGACAAGGATCAGAAGACGCGCGGATACGAGGTCAGCAAAGGTAAGTACATCGAGATCGAGAAAGACGAGCTGGAAGCGGTGCAGATCGAGAGCACCCACACCATCGAGATCGACAGCTTCGTGCCGGCCGAGGAAATCGACAAGCGCTACCTCAATCACCCCTACTATATCGTGCCGGACGGCAAGGCCGGCGTCGACGCCTTCGCGGTGATCCGCGACGCCATGAAGGACAAGGACCGCGTCGCCCTGGCGCGCATCGTGCTGACCAACCGCGAACACGTCATCGCCATCGAGCCGTTGGGCAAAGGACTGCTCGCCACCACGCTGCGCTTTCCCTACGAGCTGCGCGACGAGGACGAGTATTTCGACGACATCAAGACGCCGAAGGTCACCAAGGACATGGTCGAACTCGCCGGTCACATCCTCGACAGCAAGGCGGCGCATTTCGACCCGTCGAAATTCAAGGACGAGTACGAGACCGCGCTGAAGGCGCTGATCAAGCGCAAGGCCGCCGGCAAGCCGATCAAGATCCCCGAGCCGGAGGAGAAGGAAAGCAACGTCGTCAACCTGATGGACGCATTGAAAGCAAGCCTCAAGGGCGGCGGCAAGAAATCAGAAACGGCTGCGACACGGCGCAAGACGGCGTCGCGCGGCTCTTCCCGCGCCACCGGCAAAGCCCGCCGAGCGCCAGCAAGGCATCGCAAGGCGAGCTGACAGTCAACCGCCGCTCCCACGTCATTGCGAGCCGAAGGCGAAGCAATCCAGTCCGGTGCACGGGGCTGGATTGCTTCGTCGCTTCGCTCCTCGCAATGACGAGGGGCTCCAGCCGAGCCCACATCTCCCCATTCGTTTTCCAGTCGGATTGACTATCGGGATATCCACGGATTAATCTAGGGATATCCCGATTTTGGAGCCGCGATGGAACCCGCCCCTTATGCCTGCCATTGTGGCGCGCTGCGCAAGGCCACGCGCCGGCTGTCGCAGATCTACGATGTGGCGATCGCCGCTTCCGGGCTGAAGTCGACCCAGTACGCCATTTTGTCCGAGGTCGACCGTAGCGGTGCACGGGCGCCGACCATCGGCGAGCTTGCTGAGCTGTTGGTCATGGATCAATCGACCGTCGGGCAGAACCTGCGACCGCTCGAACGCGAGGGCTTGGTCAAGCTGGTTCGCGACGATACCGACAGTCGGCGCAGGCTGGTGACGTTGACGCGCAAGGGCCGCGGGCGGCTCGACGCGGCGCGGCCGCTGTGGCGCGCCGCGCAGGATCGATTCGAAGCACGGCTCGGCCGCGATAAGGCCGCGGCGCTGCGTGAAACGCTGCTCGGCATCGCCTTCGATCCTGAGCTGAGCGCCGCCTGACCGCCACGGCCTTCGCCGCGTCGGCATCTTCGATCCAATTCAGCCTCCGGAGTCATCACCATGAATCATCTGGACCGAAAGACGCTGGAGGTGGCCGCCAAGATCGTCGCCGAGGACAGCAGCGTGCCGCCCCCGCGGCGCAAGGCGTCGCCCAACTTCGTGCTCGGCATCGTCTGCGTCGGTATCGTGCTGGCCAATCTCGATCTGTTCATCGTCAACGTCGCGCTGCCGAATATCGGCCGCGACTTCGCCGCGGCGTCGCTGGAAGACTTGTCGTGGGTACTCAACGCCTATGCGATCGCCTACGCAGCGCTGCTGGTGCTGTTCGGCCGCATCGCCGAGCGGCATCGCCGCGACCTCAGCTTCCTCGCTGGCGTCGCGCTGTTCACCCTTGCCTCCGCCGCCTGTGCGATGGCCAGCAGCGTCGAGACGCTGGTCGCGTTCCGCCTGGCGCAGGCTGCCGGCGCGGCGCTGATGACGCCGACCTCCCTCGGGCTGCTGATGGCGGTGTTTCCGCCGGAACGGCGCAGCCATGCGGTGCGGACCTGGACGGCCATCGGCGGCTTCGGCGCCGCGCTTGGTCCGCTGATCGGCGGATTGCTGGTGACACTGGACTGGCGCTGGATCTTCCTGGTAAATGTCCCGATCGGCGTGCTGGCGCTGATTGTCGGATACTGGAAGCTGCCGCGCGTCGAGGGCCACGAGGTGCCGCGGCCGAGCCCGTGGGATGCACTGTTGGTCACCGGCGGCATTGCCGCACTGGTGTTCGCGATTATCAAGCTCAACGACTGGGGCGTGACCTCGCCGCGCATCGCGCTCGCTGCCGCGGTGTCGGCTGTGCTGCTTGCGGCGTTCGTGCGCAGCTGCCTGCGCTCGCCGACGCCGTTCATCGATCCGGCGCTATTTCGGATCCGCTCCTTCACCGGCGCGACGCTGGTGATGGCACCGTATTCGGCGGCATTCGGCGCGATGCTGCTGTCGATCGCTCTGTGGGAGCAGTCGGCGTGGGGCTGGTCGGCGATGCAAACCGGGCTAGTGATTGCGCCCGGCCCGCTGATGGTGCCGCTGACCTCGCTGCTACTGGCCGGGCGCCTGATCGCGCGGTTCGGCGCCACCGCGGTGGTCACCGCCGGCATCTTGTTCTTCGCCGGCGGCGTCGGCTGGTGGGCGGCGATGATCGGCCCCGAGCCGAACACCGCGCTGGTCGTCATCGGCATGACGCTGACCGGCATCGGCGTCGGCCTGACCTTCCCGACCCTGATGGGTGTCAGCGGCTCGGCGCTGCCGCCGTCGCAATTTGCCACCGGATCGGGCGTCATCAACATGACCCGGCAGGCCGCGCTCGCGGTCGGCGTCGCGATCTTCGTCGCCGTCACCGGATCGCCCGCGAGCCTGCCGGAGCGCGTTGCCGCGTTTCATCTCGGCTGGTGGACGATCGTCGGACTGGTGCTGATCGGGCTGGTGCCGACCTTCGCGCTGATCCGGCGGTCCGGCGCATAAGCGCCGGCCGCTATCCGCTCAATTCTCCATCGCCTCGTAGACCAGCTTCTTCAGCTCGCGCTGGACCGGCTGGCGCTGCGACGGGGTTTGCTCCATCAGCACGAAGAACATGTCCTGCTTGGGATCGATGACGAAGTAGCAACCCGAGGCGCCGTCCCATTTCAGTTCGCCGAGCGAGCCGGGCGGCGGCGGCTTGGCGTTGCCCGGATCGGTGCGGACGCCGAGGCCGTAGCCGTAGCCGAAACCGTCGCCGGGGAAATAGAAGTAGTCGCGTTCGACGCCGGAGCCCGGACCGATGTGATCCGTCGTCATCTCCTTGTAGATCTCGGGGCTGAGATAGCGCTTGCCGTCGAGCTCGCCTTTGTCGGCCAGCATACGCACGAAGCGGATGACGTCGTGCGGCGTCGAGCTCAGGCCACCGCCGCCGGACTCCCACTTTCGCACGATGTCCGGACCGACCGGCCGGCCGACGCGGAAGTTGGCGTCGTTCGGCATCGGCTGCGCCAGACGATCCTTCTGGGTGTCGTTGGTGAAGAAGTACATCGTATCCTTCATCCCGAGCGGATCGAACAGGTGCTCCTTCTCGTAGGTGTAGAACGACTTGCCCGAGGCGACTTCGACGACGCGGGCCAGCACCTCGTAGGAGTTGCCGTAGTCCCACAGCGTGCCGGGCTGCTCCTGCAGCGGCAGCTTGGCGATGCGCTCGGCAAACTCGGCGGTGGTCGGATCGCCGTCGTAGATATTGGCGGCGGCGATCGCCTTGCGCACCAGATGGTCGCCGTAGAAGCCGTAGGTGATGCCCGAGGTGTGGAGCAGCAGGTCGCTGATCTTGATCGGCCGTTTCAGCGGCTCGTAGTCCAGATACTTTTCGCCGTTGTCGCGGGTCTTGACCACGCCGACCTTGGTGTCGGCAAACGCCGGGATGTATTTCGACAGCGGATCATCCAGCTTGATCTTGCCGTCCTGCACCAGCATCATCACCGCCACCGCAGTGAACGGCTTGGTCAGCGAGGCCAGACGGAAAATCGTGTCGTCGGTCATCGGCGCCTTGGTGGCGACATCGCGCACGCCGAAGTGCTTGTGATAGACCGGTTTGCCGTGCTGCTCGATATAGACGACCGCGCCGGGGATCTTGCCCTCGGCGATGATGCCGTTGAAGAACTGATCGATCTTGCCGAGCTTCTCCTGAGAGAATTTCGCCCCCGGCGGCAGATCGAACGTGCCCTCCGCAGAGGCGGGGCCTATGGCCATCGCGGCCAGCGCTCCTGCCATGATCCAGCGCGTAGCGCGATGCAGCATCGTATCCCTCCTGTTTGAAGGGCGATCGTAGCTACGTGTGGGATTATTTCCAAGCCCGGCAGCGAGCGAGGGCGGCAGCCGGAGCTAGAGCCTGGCCAGCGCCGCGCGGTGCAACTCCGCGCTCGGCTCCGAAAAGCAGCAGAACACCACCCGCGTCACTGTGGAAGCCGCGCCGAGCGCCTGGCCCACAGTACTCACGGCAATCGGGGCAGCCCGCTCGGGCGGGAAACTATAGACGCCCGTCGAGATCGCCGGAAAGGCCACCGAAGCAAGGTTATGCTCTTGGCAAAGCTCCAGCGCACGCCAATAGCACGAGGCCAACGCGCGATCTTCGTCATCGCGGCCGCCGTGCCAGACCGGCCCGACGGCATGGATTACGTGCTTGGATGGAAGCCGGTAGCCGCTTGTGATCTTCGCGTCGCCGGTGGCGCAGCCGCCCAAGGTGCGGCACTCGGCCAGCAACTCGGGCCCGGCGGCCCGATGGATCGCGCCGTCGACGCCCCCGCCGCCCAGCAGGGAGCTGTTGGCGGCGTTGACGATGGCGTCGAGCTTCAGCGTGGTGATGTCGGCAACGACGACTTCGAGCGTCGCCGCGCCGATGCGGCCGATCAAGGCGCTCAGGCGGCGGCCTTGACGCCCTTGTCGCTGAACAGCTTCTGCAGTTCGCCGGCCTGGAACATCTCGCGGACGATGTCGCAGCCGCCGATGAACTCACCCTTCACGTAAAGCTGCGGGATCGTCGGCCAGTTCGAATACTGCTTGATGCCGTCGCGCAACTCGGCCGATTCGAGCACGTTGTGACCCTTATAGGGCACCCCGATGTGGTCGAGGATCTGCACCACCTGGCCGGAGAAGCCGCACTGCGGAAACTGCGGCGTGCCCTTCATGAACAGCACGACGTCGTTGGCCTTCACTTCGTTGTCGATGAATTGCTCGATGCTCATGTGAATCCCTTCACGGCAGCCGCCGACCACCGGCAGCCCGGCCGAACTGTCATATATGTAGCGCGAAAACGGTTCGCAGCCCAAGTAAAATGCCAGGGAGGGTGGCTGGCGGGCTGATTTGTCTCAAGAATTCGCTGCGCGTATCGCCGAACTCCTGCCCTTCGTACATCCCACACCAAGAGATTGGGTCCGCGCCCTTTCATCGCCAATCAGGCGAACCTATCTCCCATGCTTTGGAACCGCTTCCGATGAGCAGCGTTTTCTTTCAATTCGGAGATGTGCGTGACGAAAACCTCTTCAGTGGCGACCAGTTGGGCCGACCCCGCCCCGTCTTCCGTCTCCGCTTCCCCGCTCGCCCGGCAGCTGATCGACGCCTATCGGACGGTCCGCGATGAGACCGAACGTCGCGCGGCGCCGCTGTCGGCGGAGGATCAGGTGGTTCAGTCGATGCCGGACGCCAGCCCGGCAAAGTGGCACCGCGCGCATACGACCTGGTTTTTCGAGCAGTTCCTGCTCGGCGAGCACCGGCCCGGCTACCAGGTCTTCCACCCCGACTACGCCTATCTGTTCAATTCCTATTATGTCTCCGCCGGCCCGCGCCACACCCGCGCCGCGCGCGGCTTGCTGACCCGGCCCGGCATCGCCGAGGTTGCTGCCTATCGCCGCCACGTCGATGCGGCGATGATCGATCTGTTCGAGACCGCCGAGCAGGACAAGTTGGAGGCGCTGGCTCCGCTGGTCGAGGTTGGGCTCAACCACGAACAGCAACACCAGGAGCTTCTGCTCACCGACATCCTGCACGCCTTTGCGCAGAACCCGATTCCGCCGGCTTATGACCCGTCGTGGCGGCTGCCAGCTTCGGGTCGCAGCGGCGACGAATGGGTCGCGCTGCCCGAGGGCATTCACCCGATCGGCCATGCCGGCGACAGCTTCCATTTCGACAACGAAAAGCCGGTGCATCGTGCGCTGGTCGGACCGGTCAGGCTGGCGCGCCATCTCGTCACCAATGCGGAGTGGCTGGAGTTCATGGCCGACGGCGGCTACCGCATGCCGACGCTGTGGCTGATGGACGGTTTCGCCAGCGCCGAGCGCGAAGGCTGGGAAGCGCCCGGTCATTGGCGCAACGTCGACGGCGAATGGCGCATCATGACGCTCGGCGGCCTGCAGCCGATCGATGCCGACGCGCCGGCCTGCCATATCAGTTACTACGAGGCCGACGCGTTCGCGCGCTGGGCCGGCAAGCATCTGCCGACCGAAATGGAATGGGAAGTCGCCGCACGGGCCGGCCAGCTTGCCAATGCGTTCGGCATGGTCTGGCAATGGACCCGCAGCGCCTACGCGCCCTACCCCGGCTACAAAGCCATCGAAGGCGCGCTCGGCGAATACAACGGCAAGTTCATGGTCAATCAGCTGGTGCTGCGCGGCTCGTCCTGCGTCACGCCGCAGGGCCACAGCCGCCTCACCTATCGCAACTTCTTCTATCCGCACCACCGCTGGCAGTTCACCGGACTGCGGCTCGCCGACTACGACGCCTGATCTTCGAACCGAAAACTAATGCGCGAGAGCGCATCCGGGAGACCGCCTGATGAATTTGCACGTTCCCGTGCGCAGCCGCGCGCCGCTGCACGAACTTCATCCGCACGACGCCGACATCGCCGAATTCGCACGCGACGTGATCGCCGGCTGGTCGCAGCCGCAAAAGACGCTGTCGCCGAAGTACTTCTACGATGCCGCGGGCTCCGAGATCTTCGAAGAGATCACGCGGCTGCCGGAGTACTATCCGACACGCACCGAACTCGGCATTCTGCGCGACCGCGCCGCGGAGATCGCCGCGCTGATTCCGAACGACGCGGCGATCGTCGAATTCGGCGCAGGCGCGACGACCAAAATCCGCATCCTGCTCGACGCCCATCCGGTTGCAGCCTATGTGCCGGTGGACATTTCGGGTGACTTCCTCGCCGACCAGGCAGACGCGTTGCGCCGGGATTTCCCCAGGCTCGAGGTGCACCCAGTGGCGGCGGATTTCACCAAGCCGTTCGCGTTGCCGGCCGCCGTGTCGGTCCGGCCGAAGGTCGGCTTTTTCCCCGGCTCGACACTCGGCAACTTCGAGCCGCAGG
>NZ_BADD01000677.1 GCF_000333455.1 Rhodopseudomonas sp. B29 | reverse complement strand
TGGACCGACGAATTCGCGACCTGGCGCCATGGCTTCGAGCTCAAGCAAAAGGCCGGACAGGACGTCTCGCTGGATGCGCTGGAAGGCGCCGGTCTGCTGACCAAGGCGCACGCCGGCGGCCGCGACGCGACTGCGCTGATCCAGCGATATTGCGAAAATTATCTCCAGACGGGCGATAGCGAACCCCTGCTCGCCCCCGAGCTGAACGCCGCGATGGCCCAGAGCCAGCCGCGGCCCGACGTCACCCGCTCGGCGCTGCTACCCTTGATGGTGGACCGCCCGCGCGCCCGCACCGGTGCGTGGTATGAAATGGTGCCGCGCAGCCAGGGCACCGAACCGGGTAAGCACGGCACCTTCCGCGACTGCATCGCGCGGCTGCCGGATGTCGCCGCGATGGGCTTCGACGTCGTCTACTTCACGCCGATCCACCCGATCGGACATACCAACCGCAAGGGACGCAACAATTCGCTGAAGGCCGAGCCCGGCGATCCCGGCAGCCCCTACGCGATCGGCGGTGAGGCCGGCGGCCACGACGCCATTCATCCCGAACTCGGCACGTTGGACGATTTCCACGCGTTCATGGATGCCGCCAAGATCGTCGGCATCGAAGTCGCGCTCGACATCGCCGTGCAGTGCTCGCCGGATCATCCCTGGCTGAAGCAGCACCCGGACTGGTTCAAGCGGCGGCCCGACGGCTCGATGAAATACGCCGAGAATCCGCCGAAGAAATACGAAGACATCGTCAACCCGGACTTCGCCTGCGACGACGCCGGCTCGCTGTGGAATGCGCTGCGCGACGTCATCCTGTTCTGGGCCGGCCACGGCGTGAAGATCTTCCGCATCGACAATCCGCACACCAAGCCGCTGCGGTTTTGGGAGTGGATGATCCGCGAGGTGCAACTGCGCCATCCGGACGTGCTGTTCCTGGCGGAGGCCTTCACCCGGCCGAAGCTGATGAAGGGGCTGGCCAAGCTTGGCTTCAGCCAGTCCTACACCTACTTCACCTGGCGCACGCAGAAGTGGGAAATCGAAGAGTATCTGACCGAACTCACCGGCTATCCGGAGCGCGAGTTCTATCGTCCGAACTTCTTCGCCAACACGCCCGACATCTTGCCATTCCATCTGCAGGGTGGTGAGCCGTGGATGTTCAAGTCGCGGCTCGTGCTGGCCGCGACGCTGTCATCGACCTACGGCATCTACAACGGCTACGAGCTGCTCGAGCACGAGCCCATTCCCGGCAAGGAAGAGTATCTCGATTCCGAGAAGTACGAAATCAAGGTCCGCGACTGGGACAAGCCGGGCAACATCAAGCCCTACATCCGCGACATCAACCAAATCCGCCGCACCAATCCGGCGCTGCAGCAGTTCGCCAATCTGCATTTCCTGCCGATCAACGATCCCAACGTAACCGGCTACGTCAAGACCTCTGTAGACCGCACCAATGTGGTGGCGGTCGCGGTGGCGCTAACGGGTGATCCTCATGAATTCTGGCTGCCGCTCAACGACGTCCAAATCGAAGTCGGCGGCGTGCTGCGACAGGTGGTGGCCGTCGAGAATCTGCTCACCGGCGAGCGCCATGGACTCGACTGGAGCGGCCTCAATGTGCGGATCGACCCGAACCGCGACCCTGCCCTGCTGTTCCGCTGCCTGGCTTGAGGCGCGGCAATGAATGTGATGACTGCAATCGAACAGACGACACAGACCGACACCACGGCTGCGGACGAGCTCTGGTACAAGGACGCGATCGTCTACCAGTTACACGTCAAGGCTTTCGCCGACAGCAACAATGACGGCATCGGCGACTTTGCCGGCCTGACAGAGAAGCTCGATTATCTGCAGGAGCTCGGCGTCACCACGCTGTGGCTGCTGCCGTTCTATCCCTCGCCGCAACGTGACGACGGCTACGACATCGCCGACTACGGCTCGATCAATCCCGATTTCGGCACCATGAAGGACTTCCGCCGCTTCATCCACGAAGCCAAGCGGCGCGGCCTGCGGGTGATCACCGAACTGGTCGTCAACCACACCTCGGACCAGCACAATTGGTTCAAGCGCGCCCGCCGCAGCCCGAAGAATTCCAGCGCGCGCAATTGGTACGTCTGGAGCGACAGTGACCAGAAATATCAGGGCACGCGTATCATCTTCACCGACACCGAGAAGTCGAACTGGACCTGGGATCCGGAAGCCGGCCAATATTACTGGCACCGCTTCTTTTCGCACCAGCCGGACCTGAATTTCGACAATCCGCGCGTCGTCAGCGCCGTCGTCAAGGTGATGAAGCGCTGGCTCGACACCGGCGTCGACGGCTTCCGGCTCGACGCCATTCCGTATCTGTGCGAGCGCGACGGCACCAATAACGAGAATCTTCCGGAGACCCACGCCGTCATCAAGACGCTACGCGCCGAGCTCGACGCCTACGCGCGTGGCAAAGTGTTGCTCGCCGAAGCCAATCAGTGGCCCGAAGACGTCCAGGCCTATTTCGGCGACAGCGACGAATGCCACATGGCCTATCACTTCCCGCTGATGCCACGCATCTACATGGCGATCGCGCAGGAAGACCGCTTCCCGATCACCGATATCATGCGCCAGACGCCGGAAATTCCGGCGAACTGCCAATGGGCGATGTTCCTGCGCAACCACGACGAGCTGACGCTCGAAATGGTCACCGACGTCGAGCGCGACTATCTGTGGAGGACCTACGCGGCCGATCCCCGTGCCCGTATCAATGTCGGCATCCGCCGCCGCCTCGCGCCGCTGATGGACAACGACCGCCGCAAGATCGAGCTGATGAACTCGCTGCTGCTGTCGTTCCCCGGCACGCCGATCATCTATTACGGCGACGAGATCGGCATGGGCGACAACATCTATCTCGGCGATCGCAACGGCGTGCGCACGCCGATGCAATGGTCGTCGGACCGCAACGGCGGTTTCTCCCGCGCCGATCCGGCGCGACTGTATGCGCCGCCGATCATGGACCCGGTCTACGGCTATGCTTCGGTCAATGTCGAAGCCCAGTCGCGCAGCCTGTCGTCGCTGCTCAGCGCGACCAAGCGGCTGATATCGGTTCGTAAATCCACCCTCGCCTTCGGCCGCGGCACGATGACATTCATCCGGCCGACCAACAGGGCGGTGCTCGCCTATGTGCGGCAGTACGAAGACGAGGTGATCCTATGCGTCGCCAATCTGTCGCGCTCGGCACAGCCGACCGAACTCGATCTGTCGCCGTGGAAAGAGCGCGTGCCGATGGAAATGCTGGGGCGCACGCGCTTCCCGCCGATCGGCGAGCTGCCGTACATGATCACGCTGGCGCCGTACGGCTTCTATTGGTTCAGGCTGGAGACGCCGGATATGGCCAAGCACGTGGCCACGGTGCCGGCCGTGCCTGAGTTCGAAACTCTGGTGGTGCCGCTCGGATCGACCTGGATGACGCTCGCGCGCACCCGCGGGGTGTTCGAGCGCGACGTGCTGCCCGCCTTCCTGTCACGAACGCGCTGGTTCCCGGAACGCAATCCGCGCGCCATCCAGCCGCGGCTGACGTCGGCGATTCCATTCGCCAACGACGGCGATAACCGGCCGTGGGTCGCGTTCTTCGAGGCGACGCTGCACGGCAGCGTGTCGCGCTACGTGCTGCCGATGCAGATCGCGTGGACGCGGTTCGACCGTGAGCGCTACAACCCGCGCGCCTTCGCCGCCGTGCGCCAGGGCCCGCGCGAGGGCACGCTGCTCGACGTCGCGACCGATCCCGAATTCATCGCGCTGTTGATCACGAACCTTCGCGACAATGTCACGGTCGAGGGCGATGATAACCGCCTGCAATTCCGCCCCACGGCGAAGCTCGGCGAGAAGCCGGACGAGCCGCACCAGAACATTCGCGCGGTCGAGACCGAGCAGTCGAACTCCACCGCACTGGTCGACGAGGAATACGTCGTCAAGATGTATCGGCGGCTGCAGACAGGGATCAATCCCGAGATCGAGATGGGCCGCTTCCTCACCGAGGTCGCCGGTTTCGCCAACACGCCGGCGCTGTATGGCAGCGTCGAACTCATCGAGGGCGACGACATCAGCGCCATCGCGGTTGCACACCAATTCGTGCTGAACCAGGGCGACGGCTGGACAGTGACGTCGAGCTATCTCGATCGCTATGTCGACGATCAGCGGCTCTTGACCGGAGACGAAGGCAGCCAGGAAAGCGAAGAGATCGCGCCGTACATGCGCTATATGGTGCAGACCGGCCGCCGCGTCGCGCAGATGCATCTCGCCCTGGCCGGCCACCCCGATGTCGCCGACTTCGCGCCCGAGCCGATTAGCAGCGACGACGCTGCAACGGCTACCAAGACGCTGACGGCAAATGCCGAACGCGTTCTCGATGAGTTGCAGCGCCGCCGTGGCTCGTTGAGGGACAGCGAGCGCGCTATGGTCGACGCATTCCTGGAGCAGCGCGACGCACTGCTTGCACGAATTAGCAGCCTGTTCGGCGGGGGTGACGGCGGTCTCAACATCCGCCATCATGGCGACTTTCATCTCGGCCAGATGCTGATCGTCAAGGACGATATCTACATCATCGACTTCGAAGGCGAACCGCGCCGCACGATGGCGGAGCGCCGCGCCAAGGCACCGGCGGCGCGCGACGTCGCTGGCCTGGTCCGCTCGATCGATTATTCGACCACGGCGGCGCTCGATCGCGCTTCGAAGAACGTGCCGGACGAGTCCGGTAAGCTCGCAGCAGCGCTGGAAGCTTGGCGGCAACTTGCTACCGACGCCTTCCTCGGTGCGTATCGAGATACCATGGGCGACAGTCCGGTGTGGCCGGCCGATGGCGACGCCGCTCAGCGCATTCTCGATTTCTTCCTGATCGAGAAGGCATTGTACGAAATCGAGTATGAACTCGCTCATCGTCCTGATTGGCTGCGAGTGCCGCTGGCCGGAATTCTGCGTATCCTGTCTCGGGATGCCGAGGAGACTGTATGACTGTGCATATGACCGACGAAGCCTGGGCTGTGCTCGAAGGCCGTCACGCCGACCCGTTCCGCTATCTCGGCCCGCATTCGGAGAGCGACGGTACGATCGTTCGCGCGTTGTTGCCGGATGCTGTGTCGGTCGAGGCGGTCGGCGAACATGGCGAGACGGCGCCGCTCGAGCGGGTGCACGACGGCGGCTTGTTCGAAGGCGCACTCCCCAACGGCTCGCAGAAGTATCGTCTGCGTGCCCGCTATGGCGACAACACGGTCGAGCTCGAAGATACTTACCGCTTTCCGCCGATCCTCACCGATTTCGATCTCTATCTGCTTGGCGAAGGCAGCGATCAGCGGCTCTACGACAAGCTGGGTGCCCATCCAATGGAGATGGACGGCGTCCAGGGTGTCGGCTTCGTCGTGCTGGCGCCGAATGCACGCCGCGTCAGCGTCGTCGGTGATTTCAATTTCTGGAATCCGCGCCGCCATCAGATGCGGGTGCGCGGCAACGGCTATTGGGAGCTGTTCGTGCCCGGCGCGCGCGCCGGCGATCACTACAAGTTCGACATCGCTGGCCCGCACGGCGAGCGGCTGCCGCTGAAGTCGGACCCGCTGGCCTTCGCCGCCGAGCTGCGTCCCAGCACTGCTTCGATCGTTGTGGACGCAACCAAGCTGCCGCAGCCGCGGCCGGCGCCCGAGAACATCAACGCGCTGTCGGCGCCGATGTCGATCTACGAGGTGCATCTCGGCTCCTGGCGCCGCAAGGACGGTGAAGAGTGGCTGACTTATCGTGAGCTCGCCGAGCAATTGCCCGCTTACGTGCGCGACATGGGCTTCACCCATGTCGAATTCCTCCCGGTCAGCGAGCATCCGTTCGACGGCTCGTGGGGCTATCAGCCGACCGGCCTCTACGCTCCGACCTCGCGCTTCGGCACGCCCGAAGACTTCATCGCGCTGGTCGACGCCTGCCACGCCGCCGGCATCGGCGTCATCCTCGACTGGGTGCCGGGGCATTTCCCCGACGATCCGCACGGCCTCGGCAATTTCGACGGCACAGCCCTCTACGAGCACGCCAACCCGATGCAGGGCCGGCACCTCGACTGGGGCACGCTGATCTACAATTACGGCCGCACCGAAGTCGTCAACTTCCTCACCGCCAACGCACTGTTCTGGCTGGAGCGTTACGGCATCGACGGGCTGCGCGTCGATGCCGTCGCCTCGATGCTGTACCTCGACTACTCACGCCCGGCCGGCGGCTGGATTCCCAACAAATTCGGCGGCCGCGAAAACATCGAGGCGATCGACTTCCTGCGCCGCTTCAACGCCCAGGTGTTCGGCCGCTTCCCGCAGGCCACCACCGCGGCAGAGGAATCCACCGCCTGGCCGCAGGTGTCGCGGCCGGTCGAGTTCGGCGGGCTCGGCTTCGGCTACAAGTGGAACATGGGCTGGATGCACGACACGCTGAACTACATCAGCAAGGATCCCATCCACCGCAAATATCACCACGGCCAGATCCTGTTCGGCCTGCACTACGCGTTTTCGGAGAACTTCATTCTGCCGCTGTCACACGACGAAGTCGTGCACGGCAAGCGCTCGATCCTCGGCCGCATGCCGGGCGACGAGTGGCAGCGCTTCGCGAACTTGCGGGCGTACTACTCGTTCATGTTCGCCCACCCCGGCAAGAAGCTGATGTTCATGGGCTGCGAGTTCGCCCAGGAGCGTGAATGGAGCCACGACCGCTCGCTCGATTGGCACCTGCTCGAACATCCCAAATATGCCGGCATCCAGGCGCTGATCCGCGACCTCAACCATCTGTATCGCTCTCTGCCGGCACTGCATCAGCTCGACTGCGACCCGTTCGGCTTCGAATGGGTCGTGACCGAGGATTCCGGCCGCAACGTGTTCGCCTGGATGCGCAAGGGCAACGACACCAAAGCACGCTGCCTGGTGATCACCAACTTCTCACCGAACGTTTACCAGGATTACCGCATCCGCGTGCCTTTCCCCGGCCGCTGGCGCGAGGTGTTCAACTCCGACGCGGGCCTCTACGGCGGCAGCAATGTCGGCAATGGCGGCGAGGTGCACACGCTCGAAGGCCTGGTGCCTGAACTCAGCCTGACGCTGCCGCCGCTGGCGGCGATCTTCCTGACGCCGGAGGACTGACGAGTTCTGAACAGGCGCGCCGACTTCGTGTCACATGCCGGTGTCCTTTGAAGATGAAGTTCGCTAACAAAGCCGTTCGTGTGAACTTCGGAAATCGGGACTTATAGCGATGCGCCTCACCGCCGGAACTGCCGCCCGTCTCGGCGCCACCTGGGACGGACGCGGTACCAATTTCGCGCTGTTTTCCGCCAACGCCCACAAGGTCGAGCTCTGCCTGTTCGACAGCCAGGGCCGGCGCGAGCTCGAGCGCATCGAGTTGCCGGAAAAGACCGAGGACGTCTGGCACGGCTATCTCGGCGACGTCTCGCCCGGCCAGCTCTACGGCTACCGGGTGCACGGTCCGTACGATCCCGAACGTGGTCATCGCTTCAACGCCCACAAGCTGTTGCTTGACCCCTACGCCAAGCGGCTCGCCGGACGGCTGGTGTGGAGCGACGCGCACTTCGCCTATCGCACCGGCTCGCCGCGCGAAGACCTGTCGTTCGACCGCCGCGACAACGCCCGTGGCGTACCGAAGGGCGTGGTGGTGGACGAGACCGCCGGCGGTGGCCGCCGCGAGACGCGGCCCAACGTGCCGTGGGAAGACACCATCATCTACGAGGCGCACGTCAAAGGCCTGACGCAGATGCGTGAAGATGTGCCGCCGGGTTTGCGCGGCACCTTCGGGGGCCTCGGCTGCCCGAGCATGATCGATCATTTCAAGCGGCTCGGCGTCACCACGATCGAACTTCTCCCCATTCACGGCTTTATCGATGACCGCGTGCTGGTCGAGAAGAAGCTGGTGAACTACTGGGGCTACAACACGATCTCGTTCTTCGCGCCGGAACCGCGCTACGCCGGCGACAAGGACGCGCTCGACGCCTTCCGCACAACGGTCGCGCGGCTGCACGACGCTGGCATCGAAGTGATCCTCGACGTCGTCTACAATCACACCGCGGAAGGCAATCACCTCGGGCCGACGCTGTCGTTTCGCGGCATCGACAACGCCTCGTACTACTGGCTGAAGCCCGATGCGCCGCGCTACTACGACGACTTCACCGGCTGCGGCTCGTCCGTCAACCTCACCCATCCGCGGGTGCTGCAGATGGTGATGGACAGTCTGCGCTACTGGGTCGAGGTCTGCCACGTCGATGGTTTCCGCTTCGACCTCGCGACCACGCTGGCGCGCGGGCCGAACGGCTTTCAGCGCAACGCCGGTTTCTTCACGGCGATCCGCCAGGACCCGGTGCTGGCGTCGGTCAAGCTCGTCGCCGAGCCGTGGGATCTCGGCATGGGCGGCTATCAGGTCGGCGCGTTTCCGTCGCAATGGTCGGAGTGGAACGACCGCTATCGCAGCGCCATGCGGCGCTACTGGGCCGGCGAAGGCAGCCTGATCGGCGAAGTGTCGCGGCGGATGACCGGTTCGTCCGACATCTTCAATCACGACAGCCGCATGCCGCGCGCCAGCATTAACCACGTCACCGTGCACGACGGCTTCACGCTGTCCGATCTCTACAGCTACGCCGGTAAGCACAACCTCGCCAATGGCGAGGACAACCGCGACGGCTCCAACGACAATCACAGCGTCAATTGCGGCGTCGAAGGCCCGACCGACGATGCGGCGATCCTCGCGCTGCGCCGGCAGCTCCGCAAGAACCAGCTCGCCTGCCTGTTTCTGGCTCAGGGCGTGCCGCTGCTGCTCGCCGGCGACGAAGCCGGCAACTCACAGGCCGGCAACAACAATGCCTATTGCCAGGACAACGAGATCGGCTGGGTCGATTGGAGCGGCCTCAATCGCGACGACGACATGGTCGAGTTCGTCGGACTGATGACCGAGATCCGCCGTAACTTTCCGCAGCTTCGCTCGAAGCGCTGGGTCGACGGCCGCCGCGCCGACGGCAGCTACGGCGTGCTGTGGCTGACGCCGTCGGCCGCCGAGATGACCGTGACGGATTGGGCTTATCCCGATGGCCGCTTTCTGGCGTACGTGCTCAGCCCGTCCGAGCCGGGCGGCAACGCGATCTTCATCGTGCTGAATTCCGGCATGGAAACCATCGACTTTCATCTGCCGCAGATCAGCGACTACGCCACCTGGCATCAGCTGTTCGACACCACGCGCGACACCGTACAAGTGGCGCCACTGTCGCCCGGTAGCGAGAGCGCGGCGCCGCCGCGGTCGGTGCTGGCCTTCTCGGGGAGTTCTGCATGACGGGTTTCGGACCAAAACTAACCGCGAACGGCGCGGAATTCCGGCTCTGGGCGCCGGGCGCCGAGCGGGTCGAGCTGATGCTCGACGGTCGCGCAGAGCCGATGCAGCGCGATTCCCGCGGTTGGTACACGTTCGAAGCTGCAGGCGTGAAAGCCGGTGCGCGCTATCGCTTCCGCATCAATGGCGATCTCGAAGTTCCCGACCCCGGCTCGCGCTTCCAGCCCGAGGACATCGCCGGCCCTAGCGAACTGATCGATCACGGCGCTTACGAGTGGCGCGCCAAGGACTGGCGCGGTCGGCCATGGACCGAGACCGTGCTGCTCGAAACCCATGTCGGCACTTTCACGCCGGAAGGCAGCTACCGCGCCATGATCGGCAAGCTGGACCATCTGGTCGAAACCGGCATCACGGCGCTGGAATTGATGCCGCTGGCGGACTTCCCGGGCCGGCGCAACTGGGGTTATGACGGCGTGCTGTGGTATGCGCCCGACAGCGTCTATGGCCGGCCAGACGATCTCCAGGCGCTGATCGACGAAGCGCATCTGCGCGGCCTGATGGTGTTTCTCGACGTCGTCTACAATCACTTCGGCCCCGAGGGAAACTATCTGTCGAGCTACGCGCCCACATTCTTCTCCGAAACCCACACGCCTTGGGGCAACGGTATCAACTACAATATCGATGAAGTCCGCACCTACGCCATCGGCAACGCTTTGGCCTGGCTGCGTGACTACCGGTTTGACGGGCTGCGGCTCGACGCCGTTCACGCCATCCCCGACCAGGGCAGCGTGCCGATGCTGCACGAATTATCCCGCGAGGCCGGCAAGCTTGCCGCCGACACCGGACGGCACATCCATCTGGTGCTCGAGAACGACGACAACATCGCCAGCCTGCTCGATCCCGTCACCGATCCCGCACGCGGCAAATATCGCGCGCAGTGGAACGATGACTATCACCACGCCTGGCACAGCGCGCTGACCGGCGAGAGCCAGGGTTACTACTCGGACTATGCCGATTCGGCGTTCGATCATCTGGCGCGCGCGCTCGGCTCCGGCTTTGCCTATCAGGGCGAGCCGTCGCCGCATCGCGGCGGCACGCCACGCGGCGAGCCGAGCGGCGATCTGCCGCCGCTGGCTTTCATCAACTTCCTGCAGAACCACGACCAGATCGGCAACCGCGCGCTCGGCGACCGGCTCGAAGCGCTGGCCAAGCCCGAAGCGATCGAAGCCGCGCTGCAGATCCTGCTGCTGGCACCCAATGTGCCGATGCTGTTTCAGGGCGAGGAATGGGGTTCGCAGGCGCCGTTCCCGTTCTTCTGCGACTTCCATGGCGAGTTGGCCGACGCGATCCGCAAGGGCCGTCGCAAGGAGTTCGAGGGAGCCTACGCCAAATACGGCGATGATGTCCCTGACCCGCTCAGCGAAGACAGCTTCACCTCGGCCAAGGTCGACTGGAGCGAGCCGACAGGCATCGGCGCCAAACGCCTCGCGCTGGTCAAGCGCCTGCTCGACACGCGCAAGCGTGAGCTCGTGCCGCATCTCAAGGACACCCGCTTCGGTGATGCCAAAGTGGATGAGCAGTGCTTACTCGCGGCGCATTGGAAGCTGGCGATGGGAAGCTGCATCTCGTGGCGAACTTATCGGACAATCCGATCAAAGCTGCGGCGCCGGCTGGGGCGAAGCTGTGGGGCGGTGGCCCGACTGATACACTTCCCCCGTGGTCGGTGATCTGGAGCCGGGCAGCCGCCTGACGAACGAACACTGCGGCCTAACCTCTCCCCGCGCGCGGGGAGAGGTCGATATGGCTTCGCCTAGCGAAGCCATATCGGGTGAGGGGGCGCCTCCGCGCATCTGAGCATCTGCCGCCTATCTTGGTATTCGGCCACGATTCGGCAACGAGCATGTGCTCGGCCGCGCGGAAACGCCCCCTCATCCCACCCTTCTCCCCGCGCGCGGGGAGAAGGAGCGCTTCGTTGTCTCGGCGACTCAGCGTCCTCTGAAAATGGAACCATTCCGCATTGCGGCGATTGCTTGTCGTGGCCTCGCCGGCCGGCGGCTGAGGCCTTTTTCATCGAGACGTCATGCCCCCTGCCCTTCCGACTGCAACCTACCGGGTTCAACTCACTGCTGATTTCGGCTTCGACAAAGCCGCTGCGATCGTGCCGTATCTGAAGCGGCTCGGCATTTCGCATCTCTATGCGTCGCCCTTCATGAAAGCGCGCAAGGGCTCGACCCACGGCTACGACATCATCGACCACACCCAGATCAATCCCGAGCTCGGCGGCGAAAAAGCGTTCGCGCGGCTCGACGCAGCGCTGAAAGACGCCGACATCGGCCTGATCCTCGATTTCGTGCCCAACCATGTCGGCGTGCACTACGCCGACAATCCATGGTGGCTCGACGTGCTGGAATGGGGCCCGGCTTCGCCGCACGCCGAGTCTTTCGACATCGACTGGGAGATGCTGCCGCATCGCAGCCGCGGCGGCGTGCTGCTGCCGATCCTCGGCACCTCCTATGGCAAGGCGCTGGAAGGCGGCGAGATCGAGCTGCGCTACGACGAATACGAAGGCAGTTTCTCGGCCTGGTACTACGAGCACCGCCTGCCGATCGCGCCAGAGCGCTACAGCGAGATCTTGCGCATCCTCGTGCGCGAGGCCGGCGCCGGCGACGAGCCGGCCGGCAAGGCAATCCTCGATCTTGCAGCCCGCTATACCGGACCGCGGCGGCCGAACTACAAGGAAGCGCCCGAATTCAAGGCCGGCCTCAAGGCGATCGACGGCGCGGCGGCGATCATCGCCACGGGCCTCGAAGCCTACAAGGCCGGCGAAGGCCGGCCCGCGCAGGTCCAGACGTTGCACAATCTGCTCGAGCGCCAGCACTACAAGCTCGGCCACTTCCGCCTGGCGTCGAGCGAGATCAATTATCGCCGCTTCTTCGACGTCAACTCGCTGGCCGGCCTGCGCGTCGAGAATGCCGGCAC
>NZ_BADD01000678.1 GCF_000333455.1 Rhodopseudomonas sp. B29 | reverse complement strand
GCCGACCATCCTGCTGATGGGCAATCACGACAAGCGCGAACGCCTTCGCGAAATTCTTTCCCCGCGCGCCGCGCGACGCTGACGGCTTCGTGCAGACCGTGCAGCTGTTCGATGCCCGCCACCGTCGTGACGCTGGATACGCTGAACGAAGACGCGCCGAACCACGAAGGCCTGCTTTGCGAGTCACGGCTGGCGTTCCTCGAACACGCCCTCGCATCGGCGCCGGTTGATCGTCCGCTGTTGCTATTCCAGCATCATCCGCCGTTCGACACCGGGCTTCGCTACATGGACACGATCCGGCTCGCCAATCCCGACGCCGAATGGGACGTGATCGCCCGGACCCGCAAGCCGGACTACCTGTTCATGGGCCATCTGCATCGCCCGATCGGCGGCGCCTGGCGCGGCATCCCGTTCCACATCCAGCGCGCGCTGGCGCATCAGGTGGCGTTCGATCTGGTGACCGAAGGCCATATCCCCGGCTCACACGAGCCGCCGGACTACGCCCACGTCACAGTCGACGGCGACCGTATCGTCATCCACCAGTGCTCGTTTCTCTACGACGGCCCGCTGTTCTCGCTGCACGACAAGGCGGCTCTCGAGCGGGCCGCATTCTGAGCGGCGCCCGCCGCGGCTGTTGTGCGGCACGACGCATCGACTGAAAACGCCCGCGCGTCGGCTTCGCGCGGGCGTTCTTGTGAGACCCGGCCGCGCGTTCAAGGCCGGAAAACAACCTCAGTAGGTCGCGGCCAGATAGTCCACGATGTTGTCGACGTCGCCGGCTTCGATCGGCGCACCGTACACCTTGATCATCTTGGTGACTTCGGCCTGCCAGAACGCCTTCTTGTTGGTCTGCGGCGGCTGCGTGGCGATGTAGTCGGCCGAATGGCACAGGCTGCAGTTGGCCCGGACAGTATCCACATGAGGGCCGGGTTTGAACGCCGCGGTCTCGTCGGGGAGTTTGTAGTTGAACGGCTTGGCTATCGCGGCGGCACACAGGCCGGTCAGGGCGACACCGACACAGGCGACGGCAAACAGCTTCGATGGCTTCATCGTCGTCTCCTTCAGCCCACGGCCACGTTGGTGGTTTCGACCACGTTGCGCATGTAGCCGGCCGGATTCCACAACGGCTCCATCGGCTGCGTCTTGCCGTCGTTGCTGGTGGCGCGCACCATCAGGGTCTGCGCTCCCTTCGGCAGATCGACCTTCGCGCTCCACTCACGGAACGAGAACTTGCCGAGATCCTTGCCGAGCTTGGCGGGCTTCCAGGTCTTGCCGCCATCGATCGAGACGACGACGTCCTTAATGCCGCTGCCGCCGTCGAACGCGATGCCCTTCAGCGGCGTCGCGCCGGCTTTCAGCTTCTGCCCGTCGGTCACATTGGTGATGAAGGAGCGGACGTTGAAGCGATTAATCGGGATGGTGGCTTTCGGCGAGGTGCCGGGCTCGACGCAATGGCAGTCGTTGTCGGGAATCCGATAGGCCGACTTCATCCAGAACCCGTCGAACACATCGTCGATGACGGTGATTGCGTTGAGATGCTTGACCCAGTAGGTGCCGTAGTAACCGGGCACGATCAGGCGCAGCGGGAAGCCGTTGAGATACGGCAGATCGGCGCCGTTCATCTGATAGGCCAGCATCACCTCGCCGCCTCGCGCATGATCGATATCGAGCGCCTTGGCGAAATCCGGCGTCTTGTCGATCACCGGACCATCCATGCCGCCGAACACGACCTGCTTGGCGCCGGACTGCACGCCGGCTTTGTCGAGCACCGCCTTGAGCGGCACGCCCTTCCAGCGCGCATTGCCCATCGCGCCGTTGCCGAGCTGGCCGCCGGCGACGCGCGGCTTGAAGAAGCCGCGGCTGTTACCGGAGCATTGGTTGACGGCGACGATCTCGACCGACGGCATGGCGCGAATGTCGGCCAGCGACAGCTTCAGCGGCTTGTCGACCTTGCCTTTGATTTCGACGGTGAATTTGTCCGGATCGATATCGAGCGGGATCCCG
>NZ_BADD01000679.1 GCF_000333455.1 Rhodopseudomonas sp. B29 | reverse complement strand
CACCGCCAAGGACAAGGCCAATCGCGACGCCGCCTGGGAGGTGGTCAAATTCTGGACCGGCCCGAAGGGCGCGGCGATCATGGCCGAGACCACCGGCTACATGCCGCCGAACAAGGTCGCCAACGACGTCTATCTGAAGGACTTCTACGTCAAGAACCCGAACAACTACACCGCGGTGAGCCAGCTGCCGCTGCTGACCAAGTGGTACGCCTTCCCCGGCGACAACGGCCTGAAGATCACCGACGTGATCAAGGACCATCTCAACTCGATCGTGTCCGGCGCGCGCGCCAAGGAGCCGGAAGCGGTGCTGGCCGACATGACCAGGGACGTGCAGCAACTGTTGCCGAAGACCGTCGGCAGCAAGAACTGATCGGGCGAGACAGCGGCGGAGCACATCGGCTCCGCCGCTTTTCATTTCGGGAACGGGCGATGAAACTGATCCACCTCAGCGATATCCATCTGACGACGCCGGGCGGCACGATCGGCGGCCGCAATCCGCGGCTGAACTTCGAACGGGCGCTGACGCACATCCTGCGCGATCACCACGACGCCGAGCTGATGGTGATCACCGGCGACCTGTCGGACTGGGGCGACCTCGACGACTATCGCTGGCTCAAGAACCAGCTCGATGCCTTCCCGATTCCGGTGCGGCTGTGCATCGGCAATCACGATCGCCGCGACGTCTTCCTCAGCGTCTTCCCCGAGCTGCGCGACGACGACGGGCTGGTGCAGGGCGTTTTCGACACGGCCGCCGGCCGCTGCCTGCTGCTCGACACCAACGAGCCCGAGACGCACGCCGGACGCTATTGCGACACCCGCAAGGCCTGGCTGGCGCAGCGGCTGACCGAGCATCCGGGGCCATTCCTGCTGTTCATGCATCACAACCCGATGCCGACGCATCTCGGCCCGATGGATCAGATCCGGCTGCTCGACGACGCGGAATTCCGGCAGATCGTCGGCCGCCATCGCGATCGCATCCGGCACATCTTCTTCGGCCATTGCCATCTGCCGCTGGCCGGCTCGGTGGCCGGCGTCCCGGCGACGTCGCTGCGCGGCACCAACCACGCCAGCTATCCGCTGTTCTCCGAGCGACGCTTCCTCAGCGCGTCGGACCTGCCGGAGTCCTATGGCGTGGTGTTCTTCGGCGGCGACTACGTCACCGTTCACATGGTCGAGTTCGGCTACAGCGGCCCGATCCGCACCGAGGGCTCGACCGAATACAAGGACTGGAACCGGGAAAACATGGTGCGATGAAATTCGTCATCCTCA
>NZ_BADD01000680.1 GCF_000333455.1 Rhodopseudomonas sp. B29 | reverse complement strand
GCCGACGACAGCCGCGAGTCGGGACCGGAATTTGGGCCGCGGTCGACCGGCGGGGCGCCGGGAAGAAGGGGTGGGTGGAAGAAGAGGTAGGTTAGACCGCGCTTGCACGGCACTTAAAATCAGGGGCGGCACGCACCCCCCTCAGCTATCTATAACTGCGATTCCATTTTGAGGGGATGGATTCAGGAGAAGAACATGGATTTAAAGGACCTATTTGCAATTGGTTTCAGCGCAATAAGCCTGATCATCTCAATTAGCACACTCTATCTAACGCAATTTCGGCCCGCTAAAGTGACTGTATCATCTGGGCCAATGGTGCATTTATTTTACATCCAACCAAGCCAGCCCACGATATTTCTACCGGTTGTCTTCCATAACTCATCTCCGACTAAGGCGATCGTATACAGCATCTTTCTCGAGATCGAAGACACAAAGGGCGAGCACTTCGCGCTAAAATGGGTCGGTTCGGTAAAGATCGATCTTTCGAATAACTATACGGATACATCATTGGCCGGCCCCTTCAAGATTGACGGGTACGAGACGATACCCAATGCCTTACGCTTCTTTTGGGTGAATGGGGAAAATATGCAACAGCTTGACTGGTTGGAGGGTACATACTTATTGACGTTACATATCTGGACGACCGCCAATTCTATCAGTCCAGACCATTCAGTGAAAGAGACGATGGTAATCAACAAGGAAGTCGCGGCAACAATGGCACAAAGGAAGGCCAGCTCTGATGCTAGATCTTGGTTCTTACCACTTGTCGGAAAGGGTCTACTGTCCTTCTCTACAGGCAAAAAGCCGATACAATTTCGGCATATTATGAGATCCTAGTCACTGGACATCACTACCCAACGCCGCGACAACCTCCCCGACTCCGGTCCGGTCTCCAATGCGCAAATATTCTCCCTTCGCTAGCGTCGCCGCGCTTGCAGTGACCAAGGCGTGCTTCGGGCAGATGCCGGGGCGACTGGCACGGTCAAGCTTGGCAAGCTTGCCGCAGCGGCCGCCTGCTTCAGTTTCTTACCGCCGTCAATCTTTGACAGGCCATTGCCGCGGATCACCATCGAGCCGCGTGTTCGTGTGCTGGCTGCAGAGTAGACGGGATGCGGAAGCCACTAACCCGGAAGTTGGAGGGTTGAACATGTTGAGCACGACGCCGTTCGACGCCACTGACTATCTCGATAGTCCCGAAATGATCGCCGCCTACCTCGACGAAGCCTTTGAATCCGGCGATTCAACCCTGATCGCGAAAGCGATCAAGACCGTGATGCGCGTGCCGGAGAATCGTAGACGTCTGCCATCAGAGATGTTGACGCGTATTGCAGAGCTGACGACCCCCCGCGCTTCCGATGCCGATCAACACATCAAGGGCGACGACGATATGTGAAGCCGCTCTGAGCAAGCAGCGATGATCACCCTTGCTTCAACAACACCCCCACTACATCCCCCGCTTCTTTCCGATCCCCGATCAGTAAATACTCGCCGCACTCCAGCGTCGCCACGCTTGCGGTGACCACCGCGCGCTTCGGGCAGATGCCGAGGCAGCTGGTGGTGACGAGCTTGGGGCGCTTACCGCCATGTGCTCCGGCTGCGTGCTTCAATTCCGCTTTCAGCGCCTGCTTGAGCTTCTTGCCGCCGTCGATCTTCGACAGGCATTTGCCGCAGATCAGCACGGGCGAAGGGCGTTTGGGGCGGGCGATGGTGGGGGAGGATTTTGGGGACATCACTTAGATATAGGGATCGGTGACCTCTCATCCAAACGCCGCGCTTTTCCAGCCGCCAGATGATTTGTTAGGCTGAGCCATGAAACTCGGCTTTGAAGAAACCCAGGCCGCCTACACCAGCGGCTCGCAGAATGCCCGCGTCTGGACCGAAACGTGGGTCAAGACCTGGGCCTACTGTCCCCATTGCGGCAACCAGAACATTTCCCAGTTTCCGAACAACAGTCCACTTGCGGACTTCTTCTGCACATCGTGCCGGGAAGAATTTGAACTCAAGAGCCAGAAAGGCAAGTTCGGCTCGACTGTTGCCGATGGCGCTTACAAGACCAAGTGCGAGCGTCTCGCCGAGAGCAACAATCCTAATCTGTTGCTGATGAACTACGATCTCAAATCGCTCGAGGTCATCAATCTCTTCATCGTGCCCAAGCATTTCTTCGTCCGCGAGATCATCGAGGCACGTAAGCCGCTGGCGCCGACGGCAAGACGCGCGGGCTGGATTGGATCGAACATTCTGCTCGGCCGCATTCCCGAGTCAGGGAAGATACACATTGTCCAAAACCGGAGCATCCGGCCAAAAGACCTGGTGCTGGAGGAATGGCAGAAGACGCTCTTTCTTCGGCAGGAGTCTCTTGAAACCAAGGGCTGGCTGCTCGATGTGATGAATTGCGTCGAGTCCATCGGCAAACCGGAATTTACGCTCGAAGAAGTGTACGCGTTCGACCAGCACTTGAGTGCGCTTTATCCTGGCAACCAGAACGTTCGACCGAAGATTCGACAACAACTCCAGTATCTGCGCGATCGTGGGTTCTTGGAATTCGTAGGCAGAGGTTCTTATCGCTTGATCAAATGAGGAGGCGAGCATGGCTTGGTTTCTCAATCACTATGAATGTTATCGTTGTAACCGGCGATGGTCGGACGAGTGGTCGTGCATGTGCGACGACGAATGCCCTTATTGTGAGGCTAGAGATAACACGCCCGTCCGGAGCAACGATCTCACCACGCTGGTTGAACGTAGAGGGGCAGAGTTCGTCGTTCTTAGATCACCGGAGACGGCCGAAGACGATCCAGACTACTTCGAAGTAGCTCGTTTCGAGACCGAGAAGCAGGCCAAGGATTTCTTCGCAGGGACGTAGGATGGGTTGAGCGCAGCGAAACCCATCGAACTCCATGCACGCGGGTGGTGGGTTTCGCTAACGCTCAACCCTCCGCCATCGTCATTGCGAGGAGCGTAGCGACGAAGCAATCCAGTTCCGTGTGCTGGGCTGGATTGCTTCGCTTCGCTTGCAATGACGGAGTGTTGGCGTGAACTACGCCGTCATGCCCGCTCGGGTCCCAGGCGCCACGTTATCTTTGTAGTAGCGGCCGAAGACGTGGATGGCCGGGACGAGCCCGGCCATGACGGCGTGGAGAGGATCGAGGCAAACAAAAAGGGCGGCGCTTGTGGCGCCGCCCTCTTCGATCAGTTCAGCTCTGGTGCGCGGGGTGATGGGTTTCGCTTCGCTCAACCCATCCTACGCGCTGCAGCGCCCTCGCCTCACACGCGCTCGATGATGATCGCCGGGGCCATGCCGCCCGCCGCGCACATCGTCACCAACCCGCGCTTCAACCCGCGGCGTTCGAGTTCGTCGAGCACGGTGCCGACCAGGATCGCGCCGGTGGCGCCGATGGGGTGGCCTAGGGCGATGGCGCCGCCGTTGACGTTGACCTTGGAGCGGTCGAGGTCGAGGTCGCGCATGAACTTCTCGGCGACGACGGCGAAGGCTTCGTTGATCTCCCAGAGGTCGATGTCGTCCTTGGTCAGACCGGCCTTCTGCAGCACCTTCTTGGCGGCCGGCACCGGGGCGTTGAGCATCAGCGTCGGGTCGTCGCCGATGTTCGCCATCGCGACGATTTTCGCCCGCGGCTTCAGGCCGTGCTTCTCGGCGTATTCCTTCGAGGTGAGCAGCAGCGCGGCGGCGCCGTCGACGACGCCCGACGAGTTGCCGGCGTGGTGGACGTGCTTGATGTCGACGTCCGGGTACTTCTGGTTGATCAGCTTGCGATAGGTGGTGCCCTTGTCGTCGAGCGGATAGTCGGCCATCGCGGTGAAGGCCGGCTTCAAGGCCGCGAGACCTTCGGCCGTCGTTTCGGGGCGCGGATACTCGTCCTTGGCCAGCACGACATTGCCGTCGTCGTCCTTGACCGGGACGATGCTCTTGTCGAAGCGGCCTTCCTTGATGGCGATCGCGGCGCGGCGCTGGCTTTCGAGGCCGAGCGCGTCGAGCGCTTCGCGGCTGATGCCTTCCATCGTGGCGATGGCGTCGCCGCAGATGCCCTGGTGCGATTGCGGATGCACCTTGGCGAGCCGCGCATTGCCCGAGCCCATGCCGAGCGGCGGCTTGCCGGCGGCCATGTCCTCGGCCGCCATCGAGGCGGTCAGCGACATCATCTCGGTGCCGCCGGCGATGACCACGTCTTCCATGCCGCTCATGATCTGCGCGGCCGCGAAGTTCACCGCGGTGATGCCGCCGCCGCAGAAGCGGTCGAGCGTGGTGCCGGAGGCCTTGATGTCGTAGCCGGCGTCGAGCGCCGCCATGCGGCCGAGGTCACCGCCCTGCTTGCCGCGCTGGGTCGAGGTCGACCAGATGATGTCGTCGACTTCCGCGGTGTTGAGCTTGTTGCGCTCGGCGATGGCCTTGAGCACGGTGGCGGCGAGGTGCTGCGGATGCATGTCCGCCAGTTTGCCCTTGCCGACCTTGCCGATGCCGCGGGGGGTGCGGACGGCGTCGATGATGTAGGCGTCGGCCATGTGGTTCTCTCCCTGTTGTTTGTCGCTTGTTGTTGCGGGCTTGATCGCGAGATTGTCCGAGCGGCGCGGAGAGTCAAGGCCGGCGCTTACGTCCGCGTCCGGTTGTGGCCGGCGCGGCTCAGCTCGTGCCGCGCGGCGGAACAGGCGATTGCCAAGGCGGCATCGCATCTGCATAGTCGCGCCGATTTTTGGGACTGAGGGACACTCCGACATGGCCGAGGCCGATCTCGACGCAACTATCCGGCAGCTCGCCAAACACCAGACCAAGGCACTGACCGCCGCGGCGAAGACCCGGCGCGCGCACTATCTGGCGCAGGCCGGCAAGGCGAAGGACAAGGCCGGCAAGGCGCGCGCCAAGGCGCTGGCCCAGGCCGCGCTCGAACAGGGCCTCGCCGCCGCCAAGCGGCTGCAGGTCGCCGCCGACAACGCCGCCGACTCCTATGCCCGTGCCATGCGCAAGGCGGCGGACGATGCGGCGAAGGCGGCCGCCGAGAGCAAGCCGGCCAAATCCCAGACCCCGAAGGCCGAAAAGCCGGCGCCCTCCGCGAAGCCGAAGTCCAAGCCCCAAGCGGCGACCAAGGGCACGGCTGCGGCGAAGCCGGGCGCCAAGCCGGGAAAGGCCGCTCCGCGCCGCAAGGTCGCGAAAGCCGCGTAGCAATCGGGGCCAAAACACGGCAGGCGCGCGGGTTGGCTGCCCAAGAAGCGAGCGGGGTCATGCCCCGACTCGTATTTGTGCAATGCACAAAAAGTCATTGCAATTGTCATTAATTGGTCTTAGGTCGAAAAGATCAGCGCAGCAAAGTTGTAAGGGCATAGGGTGCCGCCACGGCGCCCCTCAAGATGCCGCTGGTTGATCTGGAAATCCACATCACCGGTGAGGCCCTGATGACAGAGCACAGCCTCTGGCGTTTCTCGCGCGCATTGCAGCGCGCGCTCAACGACCACCAGTTCGACGATCTCGCGAACATGATCGATGACGAGGTCGAATGGGCGATTTATGGCCCGATCGACATGTTTCCCTTCCTCGGCGCCCGCAAGGGCAAGGCCGCCGCGCTCGAAGTCTGCCGGCAGCTCGCCGACAACGTGTCGGTGCGTCGCTACGATCGCGAGGCGATCATGCTCGGCGTCGACTCGGCGTCGTCGATGCTGCGCTACTCGTTCACCGCGCTCGATTCGCACAAGCCGATCAGCCTGCGTCTGGCGGAGTTTCTGCAGTTCAAGAACGGCAAGCTGACCAGCCTGCGCGTGTTGCTGGATACGTTCGACCTGGTCGAGCAGGCGCTGGGCCAGCCCATCAAGCTGCCGAAGATCGCGTAGTCGGCGATTCTGGTTAGCGCGAACGCGTGGCGTTCATCACTCGTTGACCTTGCCCCGGTATGACCGGGTCCGCGCCGCAGATCGGCCAAGATGCCGTCAAATTGGCCTGCGCAGATGGCAGTGCTTTACAATCTGTGCGGGGACACCGCGCTGCTCACACCTCGACCACCCGCTTCCGATCAGGGGACCAGCCGATGAATGCTATTCCGTCCGAAAAGACCGACTCGACCGAGACCGACGCGAACCTCGCCGCCGTCACCGATGTCGAAGCCGGCATCCGTGAATTCGTCCGCAACGACATCGCCTATCTGCGCCGGCCGTCGCCGGGCGCGACCGGCACCGACACCGCCGCGAGCTCGCTCGCCGCTGCGCTGCCGGCGCTCGATGCCGGCGCGGAAGCGACCGTCAGCAGCGTCAACTCGCTGATCCAGCGCGTCGCCGGCACTTCGCTGGCCGAGATCGAGACGCTGATCGGCGAACTCGAAGCGCTGCGCGATCTGCTGCACGCCGAAGGCCAGCGCGTCCAGCGCGAGATCTCCGGCTACGCCCAGCTCAGCCAGGCGGCGATGAAGTCGACCCGGATGATTTCCGACAACGTCGCCCAGTGGAAGCGCACCGCCGAGACCCTGCGCCAGGTCTGAGACTACGGTCTGAGCGATCCGCCGTTTGGCAGTTCGATGAGTCACGATGCAGCCACCGCGAGGTGGCTGCATTTTTTTGGGGCGATGCGATTGAAAGCCTGCGTTGTCGGGCGCCGCGCACAGGGAGGACCTCATGGTGAGGAGGCGCGAAGCGCCGTCTCGAACCATGAGTTTTGGGCACCGTCTCGCCCGCGGCCCATCCTTCGAGACGCCTTCGCGTCGCTCTTCGAGCGCCGCGAAGGCTCCTCAGGATGAGGATTCGCGTGTGGTGGCGCTTTATGATTCAACAAAGGAGCCCGACCGGCACCCCAGAATCCAATGCCCGGCGCAACGGCCGGGCACCCCAAGTCCGATTCGATTGTTAGTTCGGCAGGCGCCGCTCGGCGGCGGTCGGATCAGCGCGAGCTGAGCGAGCCCGTCGTCGCCGGGGCGTCGAGCGAATAAGCCCCCACCGCGTAGCCCTTAACCACCATGCCGGTCGTAATCATCACCGCCAGTGTCACCGTTGCGAAGATGACACCCACCCATTTCAGTCCCGCTTGATCAGCCATCGTCCCACAATTTCCCAAAACCCACCCGTTCGTCGATCCATGCCCGGGCCGGGTTCACAACGTCTTAATATCTCGGCCGTTCCGGGGCAGTCTCGCCCAATTGCGCCGCAATTGGTTAAAATCCAAAAGGATGTGTCCTGGAGGCCTCAGTCGGCGTTCAGCCGCCCGGCCGGCGCGGCACGAATGCCGTGGCGAGGAACGAGAACACCGGCTCGCCGCGCTGATTCGTGCCGGTGTTGCGCCCCTGCATGATCCCCCATTCGGGCCGCGAATCAGATGTGCGCAGCGTCTCGACGACGCTGGCATAGCTGACGGTGTCGCCGGCCAGCACCGGGCGCAGCCAGCGCATCTCGCGGAAACCGGGCGACGGGCCACCGGCCGGGACCGTCTCGCCGCGCGCGGCGGCTTCGGCCGCTTCGCGCTGGTGATAAGCGACCATCAGCTTCATGCACACCGCGCCGATGTGCCAGCCCGACGCCGCCAGCCCGCCGAACAGCGAAGCCTTGCCGGCCTCCTCGTCGAGATGGAACGGCTGCGGGTCGAACTGCGCGGCGAATTCCTTGATGTTCTCGGCCGTGAAGGTGAAGCTGCCGATCTCGCGGCGATCGCCGACCTTCATGTCTTCCAGATAACGCATCGCCGTCTCCGCTCAGCCCGCCGTGGCGGCCTGGTCGCGCCGGCCGATGATGATCGCCGAGACCATCTCGGCCAGCATCTGGCCATGGCCGTTGCGCATGTAGCATTTGAAGGTGACGATGCCGGTCTGTGGCCGCGACTTGGAGACGCGCGCCTCGACGACATCGACGTCGAGCAACAGATCGTCGCCCGGCCGCAGCGGCGACATCCAGCGCATCTCCTCGATGCCGGGCGAGCCGAGCGACTTGGTCTTCAGCAGGAAGCCGTCGCACAGCATGCGCATCATCAGCGAGCCGAGATGCCAGCCGGAGCCGGACAGGCCCTTCAGCATCGACGCCTGCGCGGCGCGCTCGTCGAGATGCATCGGCTGCGGATCGTATTCGCGCGCAAAAGCGATGATCTCCTCGCGCGTGACGCGGCGAGGTCCGAAGCGGCCGAAATGGCCGGGGGTGAAATCTTCAAAGCTGAGGACGGTCATGACGTTTGCTGGCGGGAGGCCCGATTGTGGCCTCTATTGGCGGCAATCACAAGCCCGACGCGTGACGCTGGGGAGACTGAACGATGCTCGATTTCCGCGACCTGTTTCAGTGGGACCGCTTCATCACGCCGACCATTATCAAGACGTTCTATTGGCTGGCGATCGCACTCGTCGCGCTGCTCGGCATCTTCGGCATCTTCTCCGGCCTCGCCGCGATGGCGCTCAATCCGTTCGGCGGATTCATCCTGGTGCTGGCGAGTCTGGCGGCCGTCGTCGTCGGCATCGTCGCCGCCCGCATCGCCGCCGAATTCGTCCTGATCGTCTTCCGCATCAACGAACATCTGGGTGCGATCCGGGATCAGCAGGGGTTTCGGTAGGTCCACCCTTCGCTCGATATCGAAGACCTCATGGTGAGGAGGCGCGCAGCGCCGTCTCGAACCATGAGTTCGTAGGGCTGCAGCCGTGCTTGGAGGCCATCCTTCGAGACGCCTCGGCTTCGCCGAGGCTCCTCAGGATGAGGTCCCGTTGCATTTCTGTTGTCATTCCGGGGCGCGCGTAGCGCGAACCCGGAATCCCGAGATGGTAGCGAAGAGAGATTCCGGGTTCGCTCGCTACGCGAGCGCCCCGGAATGACGAAGGAGAGGTGGCTGCTAGAAATCGTAGGGTGGGCAAAGGCGCACAGCGCCGTGCCCACGCGGTCTTGGGGCCGAGCGTAACTACGTAGCGCGTGGGCACGCTTCGCTTTGCCCACCCTACGGGCCACGAGCCGCGCGTCTTACGTATTGAACCTGAAATGCATCACGTCGCCGTCGGCGACGACGTATTCCTTGCCCTCGAGGCGCAGCTTGCCGCCGTCGCGGGCGCCGGCTTCGCCGCCGAGCTTGGTGTAGTCGTCATACGCGATGGTTTCGGCGCGGATGAAGCCCTTCTCGAAATCGGTGTGGATCACGGCTGCGGCCTGCGGCGCCTTGGTGCCCTTGGTGATGGTCCAGGCGCGCGCTTCCTTCGGACCGACGGTGAAGTACGTGATCAGGTGCAACAGCTCGTAGCCGGCGCGGATCAGGCGGTCGAGGCCAGCCTCGTGCAGGCCGAGCGTGTCGAGAAAATCGGTGCGCTCTTCGCGTGACAGCGTGGCGATCTCGGACTCGATCTTGGCGGAAATCACCACCGCGACCGCGCCCTCTTCCTTGGCCCGCGCCATCACCTGCTCGGAGAACTTGTTGCCGTCGGCGGCCGAGCCCTCCTCGACGTTGCAGACGTACAGAACCGGCTTCGACGTCAGCAGGCCGAGCATGCGGAACGCGCGCTCCTCTTCCGGCTTGCGCTCGAGGAAGCGCGCCGGCTTGCCGTCGCGCAGCAGCGTCAGCGCGCGGGTGACGAGGTCGAGCTGCTCCTTGGAGTCCTTGTCGCCGCCCTTGGCCTTCTTGGTCAGATTGTCGACGCGCTTCTCGAGGCTGTCGAGATCGGCGAGCATCAGCTCGGTCTCGATCGTGTCGATGTCGGCGAGCGGCGCGACCCGGCCTTCGACATGGGTGATGTCGCCGTCTTCGAAGCAGCGAACGACATGCGCGATGGCGTCGACCTCGCGGATGGTGGCGAGGAACTGATTGCCGAGGCCTTCACCCTTCGACGCGCCCTTCACCAGACCGGCGATGTCGACGAAGGTCAGCCGCGTCGGGATGATCTGCTGCGACTTGCCGACTTCGGCGAGCTTGTCGAGCCGCGGATCCGGCACCGCGACCTCGCCGACATTCGGCTCGATGGTGCAGAACGGATAGTTGGCCGCCTGCGCCGCCGCGGTCTCGGTCAGCGCGTTGAACAGCGTCGACTTGCCGACATTCGGCAGCCCGACGATCCCGCATTTGAAGCCCATGATGTGTCCCGCTGTTCGTGCCTAGCGCCGCAACTAAGTGACGCGTCATGCCCGGGCTTGACCCGGGCATCCATCCTTCTTCGCAAGATGATGGATCGCCGGGTCGAGCCCGGCGATGACGCTGCTACTTGTTGCCGCCCTTCGGCTCGCCCTTATCGTTGTCGTAGAAACCCTTGGCCTGCATGGCCAGGTGAACCTTGTTGGCGAAGGTGGAGTCCTTGCCTTTGGCGATCAGGCCGGCGTTGTCGGCGACGATCTCGCACAGCGCCTCGACCCAGGGCCGCTCACTCTTGGCGAAGTCGCCGAGCACGTGGCCGTGCACCAGCTCCTTGATCCCCGGATGACCGACGCCGAGCCGCACCCGCAAGTAATCGTTGCCGATATGCGCCGAGATCGAGCGCAGGCCGTTGTGACCGGCGATGCCGCCGCCGACTTTGACGCGCACCTTCGCCGGAGGCAGTTCGATCTCGTCGTGAAACACGGCGATATCGCCCTGCCCGATCTTGTAGAAGGTCGCGGCTTCCTGCACGGCGCGGCCGGAGTCGTTCATGTAGGTGGTCGGCTTGAGCAGCGTGATGCGTTCGCCGTCCAGCGTGCCGTCTGCGGTCTCGCCCTGAAAGCGGCGGCGCCAGGGCGAGAAGCCGTGACGCCGCGCGATTTCGTCGAGAGCCATGAACCCGATGTTGTGCCGGTTGCCCTGGTACTTCGCCCCAGGATTGCCGAGCCCAACGAACAGGCGCACGACGCGGTGCCCCGCGTCCGCTTACTTCTTCTTGGCCGCAGGAGCCGCGGCGGCCGGAGCCTTGGCGGCGGCAGCCGGAGCCTTGGCCGCACCGGCCTTGGCGGCAGGAGCCGCGGCCGCTGCGGCGGGTGCCGCTGCGCCGGCTGCAGCGGACTTCTGCTCTTCGTTGAAGCCCGACGGCGGCACGATGGTGACCAGCGTGACGTCTTCACGCGACACCGACTTCACACCCTTGGGCAGCGCGATGTCCGACAGATGCAGCGACACGCCGATGTCGAGAGTCGACACGTCGGCTTCGATGAACTGCGGAATGTTCTCGGCCGGGGCTTCGAGATCGACCGTGTGGGTGACGATGTTGAAGGTGCCGCCACGCTTCACGCCCGGCGCGACTTCGAGGCCCTTCAGATGCAGCGGCACGCTGACGCGGATGGTCGCGCCTTCGCCGAGCCGCAGGAAGTCGACATGGAGCGGGAAATCCTTGACCGGGTCGAGGTGATAGTCGCGCGGAATGACCCGATGCTTCTTGCCGTCGAGAACGACGTCGAAGATGGTCGTGAGGAAGCGGCCGGCCTGGATGCGCAGGCGCAGTTCCTTGTCCTCGACCGAGATCGGCAGCGGGGGCTGGTTGTCTCCGTAGATCACTCCGGGCACTCGGCCGGCGCGACGCTCTGCCCGGGCGGCCCCCTTGCCGCTCTTCGGACGAGCAATCGCCTTGAATTCCATGACGGTCGCCATTGTCGTAAGTCCTTGATCTGTCAAAAATTAAAGGCCGCTAGGCGGCCTCGTGAACACGCCGCGGCGAGCCTCCAGGGGTGCGGGGGCCACGGTCGTGGCGGCGTTCTAGCCGCAAAGGGGTGAAAAGACAAGGAAATCGGGGGTGGATGGCCCCTCAGGTCGTCATCGCCGGGCTTGACCCGGCGATCCATCTTCTTCGCGAAGAGGGATGGATGCCCGGGTCGAGCCCGGGCATGACGCTGTGCGTGTGGCTGAGGCCGCCCTACGCCATCGCGGTCGGCGGTTCCGAGCCGCCACCCTGGCGGGCTTCGAGGGCGGCGATGCGGGCCTTGAGGGCCTCGTTTTCCTCGCGGACGAGGCGGACCATCTCCTTGAAGGCCTCGAATTCCTCGCGCTTGACGATGTCGAGGTCGCGCAGGATCTTCTCGGCTTGGCCGCGCACCACATTGTCGACTTCGCGCTTGACGCCCTGCGCGGCGCCGGCGGCATCGTTCATCAGCCGGCCGAGCTCGTCGAAAATCCGGTTGCTGGTCTGGGTCATGGTCGATCTCCTCGCGCGCTGGCGCTGTTCACAGCGGGTTGCCGAGACAATGGCGATCGGCACCGGCGCCCGCAAGGGCGGGGCGCCCCGGCGGGTTCATGCAATGATCCCCGCCCGGCCGCAAGGCCGCCGAAAGCAGCGGCCGCCTCGAGACGCAGTCGCTTCGAATTGTTGGAGCTGACGCTTGCCGTTCACGCGAATCGGTATCCACTTGGCGGCCAAACGCTGTTAAGCCGAGCCAGTCATGTTCGCCATCGCCTTTCCCGTCTTCGACCCGGTGGCCGTCTCGTTCGGCCCGTTCGCAATCCGCTGGTACGCGCTCGCCTATATCGTCGGCATCGTCGGCGCGTGGATGTATGCGCGCCTGCTGCTGCGGCGCGACCGGCTGTGGGGCGGCCCGGCGCCGATCACCACGCTCGAGCTCGACGATTTCATCCTGTGGGTGACGCTCGGCATCATCCTCGGCGGCCGTACCGGCTACGTGCTGTTCTACAATCTCGACTTCTTCATCCAGCACCCGGCCGAGATCTTCCAGCTGTGGAAGGGCGGCATGTCGTTCCACGGCGGCTTCCTCGGCTGCGTTCTGGCGGTGACGCTGTTCGGCCGCGTACGCAAAGTGTCGATCCTGTCACTCGGCGACATCACCTGCGCGGTCGGGCCGATCGGGCTGTTCCTCGGCCGCCTCGCCAATTTCGTCAACGGCGAGCTGTGGGGCCGGCCGGCCGATGCCTCGGTGCCGTGGGCGATGGTGTTTCCCAATGCCGGTCCGCTGCCGCGGCACCCGAGCCAGCTCTATGAAGCCGGGCTCGAGGGCATCGTGCTGTTCACAATCCTGGCGCTGATGATCCGCGCCGGCGCGCTGAAGCGGCCGGGCCTGATCATCGGCGCGTTCCTGACCTTCTACGGCCTCGCCCGCATCACCGGCGAATTCTTCCGCGAACCCGACGTCCAGCTCGGCTTCCTGTGGGGCGGCATGACGATGGGGATGCTGCTGTCGATCCCGATGGTGATCATCGGCGTGGTGGTGATGATCGTCACCTCGCGCCGCCCGCCGCGCGTCGTGGCCGCCAGCGCACCGCGGGAGGCCGCGCCATGACGGATAATTCGCCGCTCACCACTGAGATCAAGCGGCAGATCAAGGCCATGGGGCCGATGCCGGTGTGGCGCTACATGGAGCTGTGCCTCACCCACCCGGACTACGGCTACTACGTGTCGCGCGATCCGCTCGGCCGCGAAGGCGACTTCACCACCTCGCCGGAAATCAGCCAGATGTTCGGCGAGCTGATCGGACTGTGGGCGGCCTCGGTGTGGAAGGCGATGGGCGATCCGGCCGAACTGCGACTGATCGAACTCGGCCCCGGGCGCGGCACCATGATGGCCGACGCGCTGCGGGCGCTCCGCGTGCTGCCGCCGCTGTATCAGTCGCTCAGCGTGCACCTGGTCGAAATCAACCCGGTGCTGCGCGAGAAACAGCGGACGACGCTGGCCGGCATCCGCGAAGTGAACTGGCACGACAGCCTCGAGGACGTGCCGCCGGGACCGGCGGTGATCCTCGCCAATGAATATTTCGACGTGCTGCCGATCCACCAGGCGGTGAAGCGCGACGAGGGCTGGCACGAGCGCGTGGTCGAACTCAGCGCCTCGGGCGAGCTCATGTTCGGCGTCGCCGAGGCACCGATCCCGCGTTTCGAGGTGTTGCTGCCGCCGCTGGTGCGCGCGGCGCCGGTCGGCGCGCTGTTCGAATGGCGGCCCGACACCACGATGATGAAGCTGGCGACGCGGCTGCGCGACCAGGGCGGCGCCGCACTGATCATCGATTACGGCCATGTCCGCAGCGACGTCGGCGACACGTTCCAGGCCATTGCCCGGCACAGCTACGCGGATCCGTTGAGCAATTGCGGCCGCGCCGATCTCACCGCCCATGTCGACTTCGCGGCGCTCGCCCGCGCCGCCGAGGATGTCGGCGCACGCGCGCATGGCCCGGTGACGCAGGGCGAATTCCTCAAGCGGCTCGGCATCGAGAGCCGCGCCGTGACCCTGATGGCCAAAGCGGCGCCACAAGTTTCAGAGAACGTCGCCGCAGCGCTGCAGCGCCTGACCGGCCAGGGCCGCGGCAGCATGGGCTCGATGTTCAAGGTGCTCGGCATCTCCGACCCCACGCTGCAAACGCTGGTGGCGCTGAGTGACGACGCCGAGCGCGCCGCGGAGGCCAAAGCCGCAACATGACCGATATTCCAACGATGACTTCGCCGGCGCTGTCCCGCCTCGGCGGCCTGCGCCACGCCTTCTTCAGCCGCGACGGCGGCGTGTCGCAGGGCATCTATGCCGGCCTCAATGGCGGCGTCGGCTCGGATGATGACCCCGCGCATGTGGCCGAGAACCGGCGGCGCATGGCGCAAACACTCGGCGTCGCGCCGGAGCGATTCCTCACTTTGTACCAGGTGCATTCGCCCGACGTCGTCGTGGCGGAGGCGCCGTGGCCGACGGCCGAACGGCCGAAGGCGGACGGCATCGTCACCCGCACGCCGGGCCTGGCGATCGGCGTCACCGCCGCGGATTGCGGGCCGATCCTGTTCGCCGATGGTGAAGCCCGAGTGATCGGAGCCGCGCACGCTGGCTGGAAGGGCGCGCTCACCGGCGTGCTGGAAGCCACCGTCGCGGCGATGGAAGGCCTCGGCGCCGCGCGCGGCCGCATCGTCGCAGCGATCGGGCCGCTGATCCGGCAGCCCAGCTACGAAGTCGGCGACGAATTCGTCACGCGCTTCACGGCGACTAATTCGGACTATGCCCGCTTCTTTTCGCCGGCCGAGCGCGACGGCCACGCGATGTTCGACCTCGGCGGCTTCATCCGGGCACGCCTCGAGCGCGCCGGCGTCGGCACGATCGACGACACCGGCATCGACACCTATCCGGATGAGCGCTTCTACAGCTACCGGCGAACGACGCACCGGCAAGAGCCGGACTACGGCCGGCATGTGCATGGGATCGTGCTGGAGTAGCTGCGGTTAGTTCTGGGCCCTTGTAGCCGAGAGAGCTCGCGGAAAAGCGAGGCGCGCTCCCTCTCCCGCTTGCGGGAGAGGGTTGGGGTGAGGGCCCTTGCTACAAGGCCGAGCGTCCGAGACTCAGTGCCTGGGTCGCCCTCACCCCGCCCTCTCCCGCACGCGGGAGAGGGCGCGCTGTGCACTTGGCGAGTACCCCTCACCTGCCCCAGCGATCCTGCCAGATCTTCTCGCCGATCAGGCAGGAGACGCGCGGTTGGCGTGGGATGTCGGCGACGCGAAGCACGTAGTTCGGCGGAATTCGTCCGGCGACTTCCATCACCAGCTTGGTGTGGATGGCTTCCTTGAATTTTTCGCGGTCCTTGATCGTCACTACGAAAGCGCCGGGGCCGCCGATGACGCAGTCCTCGTAGTACTCGTCGAGATTGTCGATATCCATGGTCGAAAACGACGGCTCCTTGACCATGATCGGCAGGCCGTTGATGACGATGCCCTTCTCGACCGCGGCGTCGCGTGCCGTCGTCACCGGCGCGCCGTTGTTGTTGGGGCCGTCGCCCGAGATGTCGATGACGCGGCGGATGCCGTGATACGGGTTCTGCTCGAACAGCGGCATCGCGAAATTGATGGCGCCGGAGATCGAGGTGCGTGAAGCGCGGCGCAGCGGTGTCTTGAGGATCTGCGAGGCGACCGCGTCGGCGGATTCCGGGCCGTCGATGATCTGCCAGGGCAGAATGACTTTCTGATCGCCCGACGCCGCCCATTCGAAATAAGTCACCGCAATGCGGCCGTTGGGTCCGGTCTTCAGCGTCTTGAGGAATTCGCCGGACACCAGCGCCTGCGCATAGCCCTCGCGCTGGATCGCGAGTTCGTCGGTGTCCATCGAGTAGGACACGTCGACCGCCAGCACGAGTTCGACATCGACTTGTTTGCTGTCGCGATCGTCGGCGAGTTGCGTGGGTCCATTCGGAGCGGCGCTGGCCGTCAGCGCTCCCGCCATCGCGGCGAACACAGTTCCGACAAAAGCCCACCGCATCGCGCGCCCTCCGGAGATGACCGGATCGTGACACGCAATGCGCGGCGCGCAAAGCCGCAAAGTTAGTTCCGCGGTGATCACAATCCGGTCACCGGCGGCTGCGTTCGCGGCTTTATCGATCACCGCGAAGGTTGTAAACTGATCGCCTCAGCATCCATGCAGCGGGTTTCGCCGATGAGCAACGTCGATCTGCAGACCCGCACCAAGGCGAAGCCGAAGGTCGAGCGGCCGAAGCTGCACAAGGTGATCCTGGTCAACGACGACTACACGCCGCGCGAATTCGTCGTCAGGATTCTGAAGACCGAGTTCCGCATGACCGAGGACCAGGCCTATAAGGTGATGCTGACCGCGCATCAGCGCGGCGTCTGCGTCGTCGCAGTGTTCACCAAGGATGTCGCCGAGACGAAAGCCACCCGCGCCACCGACGCCGCCCGCGCCAAAGGCTACCCGCTGCTGTTCACGACGGAGCCGGAGGAGTAGGCGCACTCAAGCTCGCTTACCTTGCTCCGGGCAGGAGCAACCTCTCCCCGCGCGCGGGGAGAGGTCGGACCGCATCGTCAGATGCGGGCCGGGTGAGGGGGCGCATCCGCTCGGCCGAGAGTCAGTGCTCGCGGCACCCCTCACCCCATCCCTCTCCCCGCAAGAGCGGGGCGAGGGAGCGCGTTGTGCTCGGGGAGATTCAACGTCTCATAGCTGATTAGTCAAAGGCCCCTCACAACCCCTCCGCGCCCTGCGGGTCTTCGGCGCTGAGGCCGAAGACACGCTCGGTGTGGGACAGGCCGGCGATGGTGAAGTCGCCGAGGTCGGTCCAGTGGTCGGCGCAGTGCTGGATGAAATCGGCGGAGGCGACCGCGGTGCGGCCGAGGCGGCCGGCGATCTTTTCCATGCGGGCGGCGAGATTGACGGCCGGGCCGACGCAGGTGAAGTCGAGCCGGTTGCCGCCGCCGATATTGCCGTAAAGCACCTGGCCGACATGCAGCGCGACGCCGAAGCGCAGATTGTCGACGACGTGATTGCCTTCGGCGTAGCTCATCGCTCTGACCTGAGTGCGCGCTTCGTCGACCGCCGTCAGCATGCGAGCGCAGACGTCGGCGGCGTCGCTGCCGTCGTCGGCCATCGGAAACACCGCGAGCAGGCCGTCGCCCATGAACTTCAACACCTCGCCGCCGGCGCGCAGGATCGGTCCGACCTGACAGTCGAAATACGCGTTCAGCACCCGCACCATCAGGTCGGGCGGCAGCCGGTCGGACAGCGCGGTGTAGCCGCGCAGATCCGACAGCCAGATCGCCACGCGCAGCAGCTCGGTGTGGCCGCGGCGGATCTGGCCGGCGAGAATGCGGGCGCCGGCGCGGTTGCCCACGTAAGTATCGAGTAGCGTCGCTGCGGTACGGCGCAGGCCGATGATTTCGATCAGCCGCGCCAGCGGCGCGGCGATGGCACGCAGTGCGTTCAGATGCGGATCGGTGAAGCCGCCGTCCGCCTTGGTGGTGAAGCTGACGGCGTGGATATTGCCGTCGAGGAACAGCAGCGGCAGCGCCAGATAGTCGGTGACGCCCTCGGCGCGGACGTCGTCGAAGAACGGAAACGCCAGGCTGGCCGGATCATCCATGCGGAAGCGGACTTCGGTACCCGTGTCGTAGAGGATCTTCAGCGGACTGCGCTGATAGACGTCGAGCTGCTCGACGTCCTCGGTCCGGGCGTTCGCCACGGCGGTCTCGCCCGGCCGCCAGATGAAGCTGCGGCCATAGATGTCCGGGTGCAGGGTCTCGACGAAGATGGCGACGCGCGACAGCGGCACGCCGGCCTCGAGCAGGCGCTCGCAGGTCCGCGTCAGCATGACGGTGGGGATGGGTTCGGGCGGCGCGCCGTCGATCAGCCAATCGATCAGGGCGCGGAGACGGTCGGAATGCATCGCAGCATTGTAACCGCAGCGCGCCGTGGCGCAAAACCATACCGGCGTATCTACCGGCTGCCGACTTAGCGGCTGCCGACTTGGCCGCGGTGACGGATCAGGTGATCGGCCAGCACGCAGGCGACCATCGCCTCGCCGACCGGCACGGCGCGGATGCCGACGCAGGGGTCGTGGCGGCCCTTGGTCAAAATCTCGGTGTCGTGGCCAGCGCGGTCGACGGTGGCGCGCGGCGTCAGGATCGACGAGGTCGGCTTGACGGCGAAGCGGGCCACCACGGTCTGGCCGGTCGAGATGCCGCCGAGGATGCCGCCGGCGTGGTTGGACGAAAACTGCGGGCCATGATTGCCCATGCGCATCTCGTCGGCGTTCTGCTCGCCGGTGAGCTCGGCCGCGGCGAAGCCGTCGCCGATCTCGACGCCCTTGACGGCGTTGATGCTCATCAGCGCCGAGGCTAGGTCAGAGTCGAGCTTGCCGTAGATCGGGGCGCCGAGGCCCGCAGGAACGCCCTCGGCCACTACTTCGATCACCGCGCCGATCGACGAGCCGGCCTTGCGGATGCCGTCGAGATAGTCGGCGAACAGCGCCGCGGCGTCCTTGTCGGGGCAGAAGAACGGGTTGTTGCCGATCTCGTCCCAGTCCCATTTGGCGCGGTCGATCTTGTGCGGGCCGATCTGCACCAGCGCGCCGCGCACGCTCATGCCGGCGACCACCTTGCGGGCGACCGCACCGGCCGCAACGCGGCTCGCGGTCTCGCGCGCCGACGAGCGGCCGCCGCCGCGATAATCGCGGATGCCGTACTTGGCCTCGTAGGTGAAGTCGGCGTGGCCCGGACGATACTTGTCCTTGATGTCCGAATAGTCCTTGGAGCGCTGGTCGGTATTCTCGATCTGCAGCGCGATCGGGGTGCCGGTGGTGACCTGAACCCCGGTCTCCGGGTGCGCCATCACGCCGGACAGGATCTTCACCTGATCGGCTTCCTGGCGCTGGGTGGTGAAGCGCGACTGGCCGGGGCGGCGGCGGTCGAGATCGCCCTGGATGTCGGCCTCGGTCAGCGGGATCAGCGGCGGGCAGCCATCGACCACGCAGCCGATCGCCACCCCATGGCTTTCGCCATAGGTGGTGACCCTGAACATCTGGCCGAAGGTATTGAACGACATGGCGTGGCGCCTTTACGAAACCGGCGGTGTGGTAACGCGCCGGCAAGGCAGGGTCAAACCGCCCGAACCCTCTCCCCTTGTGGGAGAGGGTGGCGAGCGAAGCTCGCCGGGTGAGGGGCCCACGCGGCCGGCGCCCCCTCATCCGGCGCGGACTGTCGTCCGCGCCACCTTCTCCCACAAGGGGAGAAGGGAAGAGATCAGCTGACAATGTCGAAGCCGCCGTCGCGGAAAGCATAGACGGCGCCCTGGCGGATCGAGCCGTCCAGCGCGTCGGCGGGCGTCTTGAGCCCGAGGGCGACGAACAGCGTCCGGCAGGTGCCGACATGGCCGACCGCGACGGTGTCGCCGGTCAGCGAGGCGACCCAGTCCCGGATGAACGGCAGCCGGTCGCCATAGCTCTCGCCGCGCAGCGGGGCGACGGCCCAGCGATCAGCGTGGCGGGCGGCGTAGACGTCCGGATCGGATGCCTGCATCTGCGCGAGGGTGAAGCCTTCCCAGGCGCCGTATGTGATCTCGCGCAGACGATCATCGGTGGCGTAGCCCTCCGCCGGCATGCCGAGCGCGCCGCGCAGCAGCTGCATCGTCACTTGGGCGCGGCCGAGCGGACTGGCGACGTAAGCGAGCGACGCCGGGGGAATGCCATCCTTTTCGAGCAGTCGCCCTAGTACGCCCCCAGCCGCCGTCGCCTGCCCGCGCCCCTTGGCGTTGAGCGGGATGTCCTGCGTCCCCTGAAAACGCCCGGTGGCATTCCAGTCGGTCTCGCCATGGCGGATGAAGTAGATGGTGGGCATCGAAAACTCGGCCTCTCCGTCATTGCGAGGAGCGAAGCGACGAAGCAATCCAGCGCTGTGCACTGAGCTGGATTGCTTCGCTGCGCTCGCAATGACGAGGTGAATGCTGTGCGCAGCGAAGGGCGACGGCGGCCCGCGGCCGCATCCTTCGAGGCGCGTCCTGCCGGACGCGCACCTCAGGATGACGACGTCGTGCTGGCGGTTACTCCTTCGCCAGCGAGATATCCGGGGCGTCGGGGTGTTTCATGCCGACGATATGGTAGCCGGAATCGACGTGGTGGACTTCGCCGGTGACGCCGCGCGACAGCGGCGACAGGAAGTACAGCGCGCTGTCGCCGACTTCTTCGATGGTCACGGTGCGGCGCAGCGGCGAATTATATTCGTTCCACTTCAGGATATGGCGGAAGTCGCCGATGCCCGAGGCGGCGAGCGTCTTGATCGGCCCGGCCGAGATGGCGTTGACGCGGATGTTCTTTTCGCCGAGGTCGGCGGCGAGATAGCGCACGCTGCATTCCAGCGCCGCCTTGGCCACGCCCATCACGTTGTAATGCGGCATCCACTTCTCGGCGCCGTAATAGGTCAGCGTGATGATCGAGCCGCCGTCCGGCATCAGCTTCTCGGCGCGCTGCGCGATCGCGGTCAGCGAGTAGCACGAGATCAGCATGGTCTTGGAGAAGTTGTCGGCCGTGGTGTCGACATAGCGGCCGTCGAGCTCTGCCTTGTCGGAGAACGCGATGGCGTGGACGACGAAGTCGATCTTGCCCCATTTGGCCTTGAGCTCGTCGAACACCGCGTCGATGGTCGACGGATCGGTGACGTCGCAGTGGCCGACCAGGAGTCCGCCGAGCTCGGCCGCGAGCGGCTCGACCCGCTTCTTGAGCGCATCGCCCTGCCAGGTCAGCGCGACCTCGGCGCCGGCGGCGCGGCAGGCCTTGGCGATGCCGAACGCGATCGACCGGTTGTTGGCGACCCCGAGAATCACCCCGCGCTTGCCCTGCATCAAGCCAGAATCCATCGCCATTTCGCACCTTTTCTGCTGAAAACGGGCACTGGCCTACACCACCCGCAGGGCCGGGTACAGGGCAAATCCTGGACGCGAATTCAGCCATTCGCTGCAGCCGAGACGAGCGGAAGACCGGGCCCGCGCCGCCTGATGATGGAAGCCCGCCGAGCGGTCGGCTTCGACGAAGGACTTAGACAGAGCCGCAGTTAGTTACGTCGGACTACTCGACGCGGGCACTCAACTAACAGTTTCTGCCAGCGCGGCTCAATTTCGACATCGATTATCTCAATCGGGACACTACCGCGCCCAACATTCGTCCGCGGTGATAACGACCATGTGACGGCGTCCGATCCGCCGATCGACGCACGCGGCCTCGGCCGGGGTTCGCGCTGATCCCCCGTGTGCCGAGGCCGCACTCTTTCTGTCCCGCCGATTTCAGTCCATGCTGTTCACCTGAAATCTGGAATAGGGGCAGCTCATGCAGACAGCGACCATCGAGACCAGCGCCGGACGGACCGCTTATCGGCAATCGCCGGGCACCGGGCCGAGCGTCGTGCTGGTGCACGGCAACTCGGCCTCGTCGGGCGCGTTTGCGCGCCAGATCGACGGCCCGCTCGGCGCCAAATATCGGCTGATCGCGTTCGATCTGCCGGGGCACGGCGGCTCTGACGACGCGGCCGACCCGGCCGCCGTCTACAACATGCCGGGCTATGCGGGCGTGCTGCGCGAGGTCGCGGCAGCGCTCGGCGCGGAGGACGCGGTGTTCGTCGGCTGGAGCCTCGGCGGCCATATCGTGCTCGAAGCGGCGCCGGACCTGCCCAAGGCCAAGGGCTTCGCCATCTTCGGCACGCCGCCGATCGCATTTCCACCGGCGATGGAGCAGGCTTTTCTGCCGACGCCGGCGATGGCCTACACGTTTCAGCCGCAACTGACGGAGACCGAGGCGCGCGCCTATGTGGCGGCGGCGTTCAGGCCGGGCGTCACCGATCTGCCGGCCGAGATGGTCGCCGACGTGCTGCGCACCGACGGCCGCGCCCGCGCCCAGCTAGCCGGCAGCATCGCGCCGGGCGGCTACCGTGACGAGGTCGCGGTCGTGGCGGAGATGAAGCAGCCGTTCGCCGTGCTGCACGGCGCGCAGGAGCAGCTCGTCAACGCTGATTACTTCGCCACGCTGACGATGCCGACGCTGTGGCGCGGCCAGGTCCAGACCATCGAAGGCGCAGGCCACCTGCCGCAATGGGAGCAGGCGGAGAGGTTCAATGCGCTGCTGGAGGCGTTTGTCAGCGAGGCGAATGGGTAGGGCGCGAGATTGCTTCACTGCACGAAGCGAAGGCGTGAGCACGGTGCCGCAACGAGCACGCCCTGCTCCTTCTCCCCGCACGCGGGGAGAAGGGTGGGATGAGGGGGCGTCTCCTCGCGGCCGAGCGCGAATGAGGGCTCACCCCCGAACTAACTTAGCACTCAGACTCGCGGAGGCGCCCCCTCACCCGCCGCGCATCTGACGATGCGCGTCGACCTCTCCCCGCGCGCGGGGAGAGGTTAGGCTGCGCCGGGTGTCAGGATGGAAAGTCTGCCGAGGTCTTTAGCCCAAATCGCTGCGCGGATTGTATTTGTGGCTCTGCTGCCACTTCTCCATCAGCGCTTCGAGCTCGGCGTCGTGGCCGTCCGGCAGAACGATCTTGGTGGTGACGAACAGATCGCCGGTGGCGCCGGATTTCGACAGTCCCTTGCCCTTGAGCCGGAAGGTGCGGCCGCTCGAGGTGTTCTTCGGGATCGACAGTTCGATCGCGCCGGTCAGCGTCGGGACGCGCACCTTGCCGCCGAGCACCGCCTCGTACAGCGTGATCGGCAGATCGAGCCGCAGATCGTTGCCGTCGACCTTGAAGTGCGGGTGCGGGGCGATCGAAACGGTGATCAGCAAGTCGCCGGGCGGATGGCCGGGCGCGGTCTCGCCCTGCCCCTTCAGCCGGATCTGCTGACCGGCGCCGACGCCGGCCGGAATCTTGACGTTGAGTTCCTTGCCGGTCGGCAGCCGCACACGCTTCTCGGTGCCGCGCGCCGCCTCTTCAAGCGTCACCGTCATCGCGACGCTGAGATCGAGATCGGCCGCCATCGCGCCCTGGTCGAAATCGAATCCGCCGCGCTGGCCGCCGCCGCGCATGCCGGCCGCGCCGCCGAACATCGAATTCAGAATATCCTCGAAGCCCGCCGCACCGGCGCCGCCGCCGAAGCCGCTGCCCGGGGCGGTGCGGAAGCTGAAATGCTCGAAGCCGGGGCCGGCGCCGCGTCCGGCACGACCGCCCGCGCCGCTGCCGCCGCCGGGGAAGCCCTGGAAGCGCGGCTTGCCTTCGGCGTCGATCTCGCCACGGTCGAACTGCTTGCGCTTGGCCTCGTCGCCGAGAATCTCGTTGGCGGAATTGATTTCGGCAAACCGCGCGGCGGCCTTGGGATCGTTCGAGTTGCTGTCGGGGTGATGCTTCTTGGCCAGCTTGCGATAGGCGCTTTTAATCGCCGCAGCGCTGGCATCCCGCTGCACCCCCAGGACCTCATAGGGGTCGCGCATCCGTTACTCTCCTTTTAGGAATCTCTTAGGAATCGCGAGTTGGGCTGAACGCCCATTCGGGTTTCATCTGGGGGCTAGGTGTCATTTTTGCAACTGCTTTCGGCCGCCTCTCTCGAAGCTCCGACCGCGATCAGCTGCGACGCCAAGCTTTCAGCGAGCGGATTTCCCAGCTGCCATGCGGGCTGCGGCAGGCGGCGCCCTGCATCCAACTTTCAGACTTTGCCTTGACGAAGCTCGCCAGGAAGTCCCGGCAGGTCTGTCCGTCCGCCGTATAGGAGGCGGCTATCGGCGTCACTGAGCCGCGTGCACCGGTCGTGGGATTTTCCCACGGCTGGCTGGCATCCTTCTCGCCTTTGGTGAGCACGTCGGATGCCGCGATCCGGGCCAGCGCCAGATCGGCCTCGGACGGATCGTGTTCGGATTCTGGTTTGGAGAGCGCCCGGATCGAGCCGGTGAAGTCGCTGCTGTCCATTTGGGCAAACGGGCCATCGCCGCGTCCAATGACGCTACAGGCCGAGAGCACGGTGGCACTTAGAATCGCTATCGTTGCTGTCAAGACCGGCATCTTCGCCGATAGGCCAACGCATTGCGGTGCCCTATATAGGTGCGACCTATACAGAGCCCTCAATCCGTTCCGGACCTCGGCGAAGCACAAATCGGACTCCCTCGCATGAGCGACACCACGATTAGACATCAGAGTGAGTTAACGTCCGGTGATTTCACCGCGGCCGAGGAGCCGTTTGCCCTGTTCGCCGAATGGCTTGGCGAAGCCACCAAATCGGAGCCGAACGATCCGAACGCGATGGCGCTGGCGACGGTCGATCCCGACGGCCTGCCCAACGTCCGCATGGTGCTGATGAAGGGCTTCGATCACCACGGCTTCGTCTTCTACAGCCACATCGCCAGCCAGAAGGGCCGCGAACTCGCCGCCAATCCGAAGGCGGCGCTGCTGTTTCACTGGAAGTCGCTGCGCCGCCAGGTCCGCATCCGCGGCGGCGTCACGCCGGTGACCGAGGCCGAGGCCGACGCCTATTTCGCCACGCGCCCGAAGCAGGCGCAGATCGGCGCCTGGGCCAGCAAGCAGTCGCAACCGCTGGAAAGCCGCTTCGCCTTCGAACAGGCGATCGCCAAGGTCGGCGCGCGCTATCTGGTCGGCGAGGTGCCGCGGCCGCCGGGCTGGAGCGGCTGGCGGATCACGCCGGCGCGCATGGAATTCTGGCACGACCGACCCTACCGGCTACACGACCGCATCGAATTCACCCGGGACACCCCGGCGCAACCCTGGCTCAAGACAAGGCTGTATCCATGACCCCCGAAACCCAACGGCAGCGCGCGCCGGACAGCAACGCGCCGCGCCGGACCATGCTTCTGACCGGGGCCAGCCGCGGCATCGGCCACGCCACGGTGATCCGTTTCTCGAGCGCCGGCTGGCGGGTGATCACCTGCTCGCGGCACCCGTTTCCGGAGCAGTGCCCGTGGGGCGCCGGACCCGAGGATCACATCCAGATCGATCTCGGCGACCGCGCCGATACGCTGCGCGGCATTGCCGAGATCCGCGAACGTCTCGACGGCGGGCAATTGCATGCGCTGGTCAATAACGCGGCGATTTCGCCCAAGGCCGCCGGCGGCGGCCGGCTCGGCTCGATCGACACCGAGATGGACACCTGGGAGCACGTGTTCCGGGTGAATTTCTTCGCGCCGATCATGATGGCGCGCGGGTTGATCGACGAGCTCAAGGCCGCCAAGGGCTCGGTCGTCAACGTCACCTCGATCGCCGGCTCGCGGGTGCATCCGTTCGCCGGCGCCGCCTATGCGACCTCCAAGGCCGCGCTGGCGGCGCTGACGCGCGAAATGGCGTCGGATTTCGGCCGCCTCGGCGTCCGGGTCAATTCGATCGCGCCGGGCGAGATCGACACCTCGATCCTGTCGCCGGGCACCGAGAAGATCGTCGAGGAAGACATCCCGATGCGCCGCCTCGGCACGCCGGACGAAGTCGCCAAGATCATCTACGTGCTGTGCACCGAAACCTCGTCCTACGTGAACGGCGCCGAGATCCACATCAACGGCGGCCAGCACGTGTGAGCGGGGCGGCGACTAATTCGCCGCCTCTCCACGTCATTGCGAGCACCCGGATCGGCGCTCCGCGCCGTCCGGGCACAGGCTCCGCGAAGCAAGCCAGCTCAGTGCACGGAGCTGGATCGCTTCGTCGCTTCGCTCCTCGCAATGACGAAGTAACTACGGAGGGCGTGTCGTCGATCGATTGAAGCCGCAGCCTTCTAAAGACTCTGAGTCGTCATCCTGAGGTGCGCGCGTAGCGCGCCTCGAAGGATGCGGCCAAGGCGCTTGCGGCTCATCCTTCGAGGCCCACCGCGCCGCGCACAGCGCGGCCCGGCGGGCGCCTCAGGATGACGGCGGCATTTGTGGCAGTAGCAGATCTCACTAACTACTCCGCCCGGAAACGCCGTGGCGGGCGGCGGGCGGAGAGTGGGCCGGCGATCGGGGATTGCAGCGCCAGACCGGCGCTCGAGCAATCGTCTTCGGATTCGTCATCGAGCAACGCGGCGCCGCAGTGGCGGCACACGCGCGCTTCAATCGACAGCGGTCCGCGCGGGCGCGAACCGCGTTGGTAAGCGGCAAAGTCGACGACGTTGATGTCGGTGACTTTCTGGCCGGGCTTTACGAATTGTTCAACCATGCTGTCCTCGCGGCTTGTGACCGCGTTATCGCAGCAAACCCTTCTGCCAAATCTTCCGCCGAATGTTCAAATTTTACCGGCAGCCCGGCATCAGCCAAGATGCTTTCCAAAGAACTGCGTCGCTCGCGACCACGCGAGTTCCGCGGCTTCGCGATCGTGCACCGCAGCGCGCTGTTCGTTGACGAAAGCGTGGTCGGCCTCATAGCGGAAGAACTCGGCGCTCTTGCCGGCAGTCTTTAGGCCCGCCTCGAACGCGTCGACGACTTGCGGCGTGCACCAATCGTCGCGATTGGCGAAGTGGCCCTGCATCGGAACCTTGACGTCGGCCGGCTTGGCGGCCTGTTCCGGCGGAATGCCGTAGAACACCACCGCGGCGCTCAATTCGGGAATCTTGCACGCGCCGATGACAGTCACCGCGCCGCCGAGGCAGAAGCCGGTGAGACCGACCTTGGCGCCGTTGCGCGACAGATAGTTGACCGCGCCGCGCACCGTCTGGGTCGTCGCGTCCATGAAGTCGAGCGAGCCCATTTCTTTGTTGGCGGCTTCCGTGTCGTGATACGGCACCACCGTGCCGTTGTAGAGATCGGGCGCCAGCGCATCGAAGCCGGCGAGCGCGAAGCGATCGGTCAGCCCCTTGATCTGCTCCGACAGGCCCCACCACTCCTGAATCACCACCACGCCCGGCGCATTGCCGCGCGCCGCGTTGGCGAGATAACCGCTCGCCTCTTTGCCGTCGGGACGCTTGAAGGTGATGATCGTGCCCATGTTTCCTCCACGTAAGATTGGCCTGTGTTGGGCCGCATATTGTCCGCAGTCCTGACCGTATGCAATCGCCGCCGGCGTCCCGCAAGCCCACGAAAACGCGCAACAAAAAAGCCCCCGTGAGGGGGCTTTCTGTCACGCTTATGTCGCGAGAAGCTTAGTGGGCGTTGGCCCAGACCTTGCGCTTGGTGAAGTACAGCAGGCCGGAGAGGATGATCAGGAAGATCATCACCTGCAGGCCGAGGCGCTTGCGGGCTTCGAGATGCGGCTCGGCGGCCCACATCAGGAACGACGCGACGTCCTTGGCGTATTGCGGCAGGGTCTGCGGCGTGCCGTCGTCATAGGTCACCATGCCGTCCTGCAGCGGCGGGGGCATCTTGATGGAATGGCCCGGGTACCACTTGTTGTAGAACGAGCCGTCCGGGAGATTGAAGCCTTCCGGCGGAGTGTCCTGATAGCCCTGCAGCAGCGCGTCGATGTAGTTCGGGCCCTGCTCCTGGAACTGGGTGAACAGATCGAAGATGAACTGCGGGAAGCCGCGCGGATAAGAGCGCGCCTTGGCGAGCAGCGACATGTCGGGCGGAGCGGCGCCGCCATTGGCGGCACGCGCAGCCTGCTCGTTCGGGAACGGCGACTTGAAGGTGTCGGCGATCCGGCCCGGGCGTTCGAACATGTCGCCGGCGTCGTTCGGGCCATCCTTGATCTGGGCTTCGGCGGCGATCGCCTTGGCCTGATCGAGGGTGAACTCGGGACCGCCCGGCTCGGCGAGGTTGCGATACTGCAGCAACTTCAGCGAGTGACAGTTGGAGCAGACTTCCTTGTAGATCTTGAAGCCGCGCTGCAACTGCGCCCGATCGTACTTGCCGAACGGACCTGCGAAGGTCCAATCCTGCGACGGCGGGCTTTCCTCGTGCTCGGCCGCCTTGGCGGTCGAGCCGCCGCCGAGCGTGACGCCGAAGGCGAACAGCACGGCGATCGAGGCCGCCACCGCCTTGCCGACCTTGCCCTTCGCCAACACGTCGTCGGCGATCGAGTTCGGCAGCGGCAGCGTCTTCTCGACCCGCGACAGAACCGGCAGCACGATCAGGAAGTAGGCGAAGTAGCAGAAGGTGAACACCCGGCCGAGCACGGTGTAGATACCCTCCGCCGGCTTGGCACCGAGCCAGCCGAGCAGCAGGCAGGTCGCGACGAAGCCCCAGAAGAACTTCTTGGCCAGCGGGCGATAGCGCGACGAACGAACCTTGCAGCTGTCGAGCCAGGGCAGGAACAGCAGCACCAGGATCGCGCCGAACATCGCCACGACGCCGAGCAGCTTGTTCGGGATCGAGCGCAGGATGGCGTAGAACGGCAGGTAGTACCACTCCGGCACGATGTGGGCCGGCGTCACGCCCGGGTTCGCCGGAATGTAGTTGTCGGCGTCGCCGAGATAGTTCGGCATGTAGAAGATGAACCAGGAGTAGAACACCAGGAAGCACGACATGCCGAACACGTCCTTGAGGGTCGCGTAAGGCGTGAACGGAACCGTGTCCTTCTCGGTCTTCGGCTCGACGCCGGCCGGGTTGTTCTGGCCGGTGACGTGCAGCGCCCAGACGTGCAGCACGACGACGCCGGCGATCACGAAGGGCAGCAGGTAGTGCAGCGAGAAGAAGCGGTTCAGCGTCGGGTTGCCGACCGAATAGCCGCCCCACAGCAGCGTCACGATGCTGTCGCCGACGTACGGGAACGCCGAGAACAGGTTGGTGATGACGGTGGCGCCCCAGAAGCTCATCTGGCCCCACGGCAGCACGTAACCCATGAAGCCGGTCGCCATCATCAACAGGTAGATGATGACGCCGAGGATCCAGAGCACCTCGCGCGGCGCCTTGTACGACCCGTAATAGAGGCCGCGCAGCATATGCACGTAAACGGCGATGAAGAACATCGACGCGCCGGCCGCGTGCATGTTGCGCAGCAGCCAGCCGTAGTTGACGTCGCGGACGATACGCTCGACCGAGTCGAAAGCCAGCGTGGTTTCCGGCGTGTAGTGCATCGCCAGGACGATGCCGGTGACGATCTGCACCGCCAGCATCATCGACAGGATGGCGCCGAAGGTCCACCAGTAGTTGAGGTTACGCGGCGTCGGGTAGGCGATGAAGGACGAGTGCACGAGGCCGGCGATCGGCAGGCGCGCTTCCAGCCACTTCATTACCGGGTTCTGCGGCTGATAGGTCGAGGGTCCGCTCATGATGATGCGATCCTAAGCAATAATTCCGAAGAGCCGGCCTCAGCCGATCTGGATTTTGGAGTCGGAGACGAACTGATAGGGCGGGACGGGCAGGTTCAGCGGCGCCGGCCCCTGGCGGATGCGGCCCGACGAGTCGTACTGCGAACCATGGCACGGGCAGAAGAAGCCGTCGTAGTTGCCTTCGTGGGCGATCGGGATGCAGCCCAGGTGGGTGCAGATGCCGGTGACGACCAGCCAGTTCTCGTGGCCCGCCTTGGTGCGGGCCTGATCGGTCTCCGGATCCTTGAGGTCGGACAGCGGCGTCTTGACGGCTTCCTCGACCTGCTTGGGTGTCCGGTTCATGATGTAGATCGGCTTGCCGCGCCAGAACACCTTGATGTCCTGACCCTGCGCGATCGGGGTGAGATCGACTTCGATCGGGGCGCCGGCGGCGATCGTCGAGGCGTCCGGATTCATCTGGGAAACGAACGGCCACACGGCGGCGGCGGCGCCAACCGCGGCGACGGCGCCGGTGGCGATGTAGAGGAAATCACGGCGTGTCGGTTCCGCCGAAGACTGTGTGGTCACGATCCCAAGCCCTTTCATTCTGCGACCGGCAAATCAGCGATCCGGCAATCCTGCGACAGACGAGACGCTGGCGGCAGTGTGCGACGCTGTCCGAGGAAGCCGCCTTGGTCCGCAAATTGGAAATCGGAGGCGGTTCGCCCTCGACCGTTCGCAACGGCCGGTCGGGTAGAAATAGACAGTCCAGAATCGATCTATTGGCACCCTTGCCGGTAGAGCGCAAGCCCGCGAACGGCTAATCCGCGCGCACCATCGATTCCTGCGAATTGTCATGGCAGACGACAAGTTGTAAATCAGTTGATGCGGAGCATTACGGAATGCGGATAGCCCTCTATCAGCCCGATATTCCGCAGAACACCGGCACTATTCTTCGGTTCTGTGCATGCCTGGGTGTCGAGGCGCACATCATCGAGCCCGCCGGCTTCCCGATATCGGACCGGCATTTCCGCCGCGCGGGCATGGACTATCTCGATCTCGTCCGCATCGTGCGCCACGATTCCTGGTCGAAATTTCAGCAATGGCGCAGCGCGGAAGGATGCCGGCTGATTTTACTTACGACCAAAGGTGAAAGGCCTTATCTCGATTATCGTTACCAGCACTCCGACGTGCTGCTGCTCGGCCGCGAGAGCGCCGGCGTGCCGGACGATGTCGCAGCCGCGACCGATGCCCGGCTGGTGATTCCAATGCAGCCGGGACTGCGCTCGCTCAACGTCGCGATGGCGGCCGCACTGGTGACCGGCGAGGCGCTGCGCCAGACCGGCTTCGCGCCCCCGCAATCGATCAAACAGGACTAAACGGTGAGCTACGCGGTCAAGGAAATCTTCTTAACGCTGCAGGGCGAAGGCGCCCATGCGGGCCGCGCCGCCGTGTTCTGCCGCTTCTCGGGCTGCAATCTGTGGACCGGCCGCGAGCAGGACCGCGTCTCCGCGGTGTGCAAATTCTGCGACACGGATTTTGTCGGCACCGACGGCACGCTTGGCGGCCGCTACGCCAGCGCCGATCAGCTCGCGGACACCATCGCGGCGCAATGGACAGGTGGCGCGGACGACCGCTACGTGGTGATCACCGGCGGCGAGCCGCTGTTGCAGCTCGACGCCGAGCTGATTGCTGCACTGCACGGCCGCGGCTTTGCGATCGGGGTCGAGACCAACGGCACGATCGTGCCGCCGGAAGGCATCGACTGGCTGTGCGTCAGCCCGAAGGCCGGCGCGGAACTACGCGTCTCGGGCGGCGACGAATTGAAGCTGGTTTATCCGCAGGACGGCGCCATGCCGGATCAGTTCGAGCGGCTCGGCTTCGCGCGGTTCTCGTTGCAGCCGATGGACGGACCCGACGTGCACGACAACACCACGCGGGCGATCGCGTACTGCCTGAGCCATCCGCAGTGGCGGCTCAGCCTGCAGACCCACAAGACGCTCGGCATCAGGTAGCAGCCCTGGTGCGAGGATTCCCCGCCCGTGATCGGCCTGTCATGACGAATCGCTAGGCTGCATCCGCTTCGATCAAACAGCGGGAGCCGAGCATGGAACTGAAAGTGGGCGACGTCACGGTGCTGAAGTCCGGCGGCCAGCCGATGACGGTGGCCGAAGTTCACAACGACAACATCACGTGCGTCTGGATGGGCGAAGAAGGCGACCTGTTCCGCGAGACCCTGCCGCTCGCCGTGCTCGAAATCATCGACATCGACGATGAAGAAGACGACGAGGACGAAGACGACCTGGCCGACGAAGACAGCGAGACCGCCAAGGTCGCATAAGAGTTAGTCGTCGGAGCGGCTAGGTCTTCGATGTCGCACTCGAAGGCTTACAACATGCACATCCTCATGGTGAGGAGGCGCGAAGCGCCGTCTCGAACCATGGGCTACAAGTCGCCCTTGGCGATCCTTCGAGACGCCTCGGCGTCGCCCTGCGGGCGACGCCGAGGCTCCTCAGGATGAGGACTCAGTGCCTGTGGAAGAGGCGTAACGCTCCAGTTGATAGGTGAACATCGACAAACGTCGGAGGCCGCTAGCTACAACAGATGATCCCGCGCAAACCGCGCTGCGGTCTGGTCGGCGATGGTGCGTAGTGCCGCCGGGTCCAGCGGGAAGTCCGCTGCCAGCCAGGCGTCTTCGGCCAGGGTCAGCACGTGGCCGAGCGCAGGGCCTTCGGCGAAGCCGCGGACGATGAAGTCCGAGGCTTTCAGCGGGAATGCGGGCGCCTGCCAGCGCTGCGGCAGCGCGATCACTTCGCGCCACGGCGCCGGGTCGGCATCGCGGCCGGCGCGGGCCCAGGCCAGCATCATGCGATCGTGGAAGCGCGGCACGCCGAGGCGATACAGCCGTCGCTTTGCGATCGCTTCGTCCATGCCGGCGAGCCGCCACCAGCGATGTCCCATCGAGTCGAGCCGCTTGGCCTCGGCGTTGGACAGCCGCAGCCGCTGCGCCAGCCGCTTGGCGTCCTCGGTGACGGCGACCGCGAGCGCGCCGAGCCGCCGCACCGGATCGGGCGGCAGATCGAGCGCCCTCTCGGCCTCCACCATCGCGGCGAACGTGCCCAGATAGCTGACGCCGCGCAGCACCGATAGTAACAGACCGCCTTCGGCCATGGCGTTCACCGCGCCAACTGCGCCGTCCGCGACCATCAGCTTCAACATCTCCATGCGCAGCCGCTCGGCCGACAGCGTCGCGAGCCCGGCGCGGCCTCGGATGCACGCCAAGTAACCATCGCGATCGGGCGCCCCGGCACCGTAGGCGGCGTGGATGCGAAAGAAGCGCAGGATGCGCAAGTAATCCTCGGCGATGCGCTGATCCGGATCGCCGATGAAGCGCACCTGCCGCGCTTCGACATCGGCCAGCCCGCCGACGTAGTCGTGGACCGTGCCGTCCGGCGTCAGCGACAGCGCGTTCATGGTGAAGTCGCGGCGCTGCGCGTCGCGCTCCCAGTCGCGGCCGAACGCTACCTTGGCTTTGCGGCCGAAGGTCTCGACGTCTTCGCGCAGCGTGGTGATCTCGAAGCCCTGACCCTCGATCACCAGCGTCACCGTGCCGTGCTCTATGCCGGTCGGCACGCTCTTGATGTGCGCCGCCTTGGCGCGGCGGACGACTTCCTCGGGCAGCGCCGTGGTGGCGATATCGATGTCGCCGATCGGCAGGCCGAGCAGCGCGTTACGTACAGCACCGCCAACGACGCGGGCTTCCTCGCCGTCGCTGTTGAGCAACTTCAGCACCCGCGCGGCGGCGCCTTCGTGCAGCCAGCGCGCATCGCTGCGGAGCTGCGTGGCGTCCGTCATTTCGCGCCTCCGGGCTGCTCGGCCCCCGGCACCAGCCGGCCGTTCTCCAGATGTGCCGGCACGTAGGTCGAGCCCGGCGGCGCGCCCTCGAAGTGAGCCAGCAGCAGCAGGCTGATCAGCACCAGCGCCAGCGCCACCACCGTCAGCCAGCCGATGACGCGCAGCGACCAGGAATCGCGGTGCAGCACCGCCGAGCGGCTGACAATCAGGAACACCGCGAAGGCTGCGAATGGAATCAGGAAGACCGCGACTTCGGTCAGTACCGCACGGATCATGGCAGGTAGATCCGCTCGTACAGCACGCGGAGGATGCCGGCGGTGGCGCCCCAGATGTAACGCTCGGCGAACGGCATCGCGTAGTAGGAGCGCTGCGCGCCGCGAAATTCCTTGCTGTGGAGCTGGTGGTTATTCGGGTCCATCAGAAACGAAAGCGGCACCTCGAAAGCGTCTTCGACTTCCGACTTGTTGATGGTGAGCGCGAAGCCGGGCCGCACCCGCGCCACCGTCGGCAGGATGCGGAAGCCGAAGCCGGTGCCGTAGACGTCGAGATAGCCGATCGGATCGACATGGGCGCGGTCGAGCCCGACTTCTTCCTCGGCCTCGCGCAACGCGGCGTCGAGCGGCGAATTGTCGGTCGCGTCGATCTTGCCGCCCGGAAATGCGATCTGGCCGGCGTGATCGTTGAGGTGGGCGGATCGCAGCGTCAGCAGCACGGTCGGCTCGTCGTGCTCGACGATCGGGATCAGCACCGCGGCCGGACGGATGGGTTTCTCCTGCGCGATGATGCGCAGCATGCGGTCGTTGCCTTCGTCGCCAGTCGACGGAATCGCGGCGGCGTCGGTCAGCGCCGGCGGCACCTCGAAGCGCAGCCGGCGCCGCGCGCGATCGAAAAAGTCGGCCGAACTGATGCTGCTTGCGGCAGAATCGGTCCCCATCATCGGTTCGGTCAAAGTGCTTCCCTCATCTGCTCCGCGTCGGCCATTGCAAAGAATGCGCCGCCGGAAGCAATCCCGAACATGGTTCGACCATCGACCACCCGCTCTTCGGCGATGTCAACCAGATCGTAGTATAGCGCCCGTGTCACCTTGGCCCAGAGGTCGGCGCGCACGTGCAAATACGGCGTCAGCCCGCCCTCGGCTGACGGCTCGAAGCGCAGCCGATGCTCGGCGTCGCAGTCGACCCAGTCATCGACATTGGTGCGAAAGCGCAGCAGCGTCCCGCCGGCACGCTCCTCCTTGATCATTTCCACGGCGAGGAATGGCGCGTCATCGACCTTGATGCCGACCTTTTCGACCGGCGTGACCAGGAAATGCTTGCCGTCCTCGCGCTTGAGAATGGTGGAGAACAGCCGCACAAGCGCCGGCCGGCCGATCGGCGTGCCGAGATAGAACCAGGTTCCGTCGGCCGCGATGCGCATGTCGAGGTCGCCGCAGAACGGCGGATTCCACAGATGCACCGGCGGCAGGCCCTTGCCCTTGGCGGCCTCGCCGGCAGCGTCACGCGCCGCCTGCGTCAGACCGTCGAGCCCGCCTGCTCCGCCCTGCCCTTGCTTCGCCATTGTTTGCCCTGACCTTCCGTTGGAATGGCACGATAGCTGCAAATCTTTGCAAGTCGCGCGTGGTTTCATCTCTCCACAAATTGATGCGGGCCTGTTTCGCTCCTGCCCATAGGATGGGGACAGTTTTGGTGAATAAAACCATAGCCTTCGCATTACGCGGCAAAGCAGCCTAGGCTGCTATGATCAGCGTCGCGCGCATCGTCGCAGCGACCACAAGGCCGAGCGGTTCTCGGCGCACGAATCGAGGAGAGACCCATGGCCGGCGCAGACAGTGTCGAGAAGCTCGAAGACGTCATCGTCCGCTCCGCCGAGCAGGTCGCCGGCGAAATCCGCGCCGCGCGCGATGCGATCTCCACCGTCATCTTCGGCCAGCAGCGCGTGGTCGAGAACACCCTCGTCACCATCCTGGCCGGCGGCCATGCGCTGTTGATCGGCGTGCCCGGCCTCGCCAAGACCAAGCTGGTGGAAACGCTGGGCGTTACGCTCGGGCTCGACGCCAAGCGCATCCAGTTCACGCCCGACCTGATGCCGTCGGACATTCTCGGTGCCGAAGTGCTCGACGAAACCACCGCCGGCAAGCGGTCGTTCCGCTTCATCTCCGGTCCGGTGTTCGCGCAGCTCTTGATGGCCGACGAAATCAACCGCGCCAGCCCGCGCACGCAATCGGCGCTACTGCAGGCGATGCAGGAGCAGCACATCACGGTGGCGGGGGCGCGGCACGATCTGCCGAAGCCCTTCCACGTGCTGGCGACGCAGAATCCGCTGGAACAGGAAGGCACCTATCCGCTCCCTGAAGCCCAGCTCGACCGCTTCCTGATGGAGATCGACGTCGACTATCCGGATCGCGACGCCGAGCGCCGCATCCTGTTCGACACCACCGGCGCCGAGCAGAGCGCGCCGAAGGCGGCGATGAGCGCCGAGGTGCTGATGACGGCGCAGCGGCTGGTGCGCCGTCTGCCGGTCGGCGATTCCGTGGTCGAAGCCATTCTGTCGCTGGTGCGCTCGGCGCGTCCAGGTCCCGAGGCCGGCGATCTCGGCAAGCTGATCGCCTGGGGCCCCGGCCCGCGCGCCAGCCAGTCGCTGATGCTGGCGGTGCGCGCCCGCGCGCTGCTCGACGGAAGGCTGGCGCCCTCGATCGACGACGTGCTCGACCTCGCCGAGCCGGTGCTGAAGCATCGTATGGCGCTGACCTTCTCGGCCCGCGCCGAGGGCCGCACCATTGCGGACGTGATCCAGAAGCTGAAGAGCCGGATCGGTTGATGGCGCCAAAGGCCGAACAGCCGAACACCGAGACACTGGCGGTCAGGCGCGCGGATGGCGAAAGCCGGACGCTGGCCGCGTCGTTGCCGCGGCTGATGCTCGAGGCCCGCCACATCGCCAACAACGTCACTCACGGATTGCACGGCCGTCGCCGCGCCGGCGCCGGCGAGAACTTCTGGCAGTATCGCCGCTTCGTCTCCGGCGAGCCGGCGCAGAATGTCGACTGGCGCCGCTCGGCGCGCGACGATCATCTGTATGTCCGCGAATTGGAGTGGGAGGCCGCGCACACCGTCTGGCTGTGGCCGGATCGTTCGGCCTCGATGGCGTTTGCCTCCAAGGGTGCGCGCGACAGCAAATTGGAACGCGGGCTGATCGTGACGTTTGCCCTGGCCGAGCTGCTGGTCGCGGGCGGCGAGCGCGTCGGCATTCCGGGACTGATGAACCCGACATCGAACAACAACGTGATCGACAGAATGGCGCAGGCGATCCTGCACGACACCGTGGCGCGCGACAGCCTGCCGCCGTCCTTCGTGCCGTCGTCGTTGTCGGAGATCGTCGTACTGTCGGATTTCTGGTCGCCGATCGGTGACATCCGCCGCATGCTTGCCGGCCTCTCGGCTTCGGGCGCGCACGGCACGCTGGTGCAGATCGTCGATCCGGCCGAAGAGAGCTTCCCCTATTCGGGCCGCGTCGAATTCGTCGAGCCGGAGAACGGCACCACCATCACGGCCGGCCGCGCCGAGACCTGGGCGAGCGACTACGTCGCGCTGGTCGCGGCGCATCGCGACCAGATCCGCGCCGAGACCCAAAAGCTCGACTGGCTGTTCTCGACGCATACGACGAGCCGCTCCGCCGCCGAGCTGCTGCTGTTCCTGCATGCCGGCATGAGCGCTCCCAAAGGCCGCGAGCGCGGCGCCTCAGCGGGACGCGGCGCATGATGGGATTGCCGCTGTCCTTCGCCCAGCCATTGCTGCTCCTCGGTCTGCTGGCGCTACCGGCGCTGTGGTGGCTGCTGCGCGTGACGCCGCCGCGGCCGCGGCGCATCGACTTCCCGCCGACGCGGCTGTTGTTCGAGATCGCCCCGAAGGAAGAGACGCCGTCGCGCACGCCGTGGTGGCTGACGGCGCTACGCATGCTCGCCGCCGCGCTGGTGATCTTCGCGCTGGCCGGGCCGATCTGGAATCCGCAGACCGCTGCTGGCGGCGGCAGTTCGCCGCTGCTGATCCTGCTCGACGACGGCTGGAGCGCCGCATCGACCTGGGACGCCCGCATCAAGGCCGCCGACGAACTGATCGCCAACGCCGATAGCGCGCGGCGGCCGGTGGCGCTGGCGCCACTATCCGAAACCACCCGCGATCCGGCACTGATGCCGGCCGGCACCGCGCGCGTGTCGCTGCGCCAGCTCGCGCCGAAGCCCTACGCCATCGATCGCAGCGAAGCGCTGCCGGCGATCGGACGTTTCCTCAAGACCTCCAGCGATGCCGAGATCGTCTGGCTCAGCGACGGCGTCGACACCGGCCGCGGCAGCGACTTCGTCAGCGGCCTCAACAACATCATCGGCGATCATCCCATGACGATCGTCGAAGGCGGCGCACCGCCGGCGCACGCGCTGGCTGCGGCCGAGAACGCCGCTGCCAAGATGGTCGTGAAGGTGCTGCGCGCGCAGAGCGGCGGCGCCGATCCGGGACTGGTGCGGGCGATCGACGCCAAGGGCGCGCCGATCGGCGAAGCCAACTACGCGTTCAAGCCCGGTGAGCGCGAGACCGAAGCGTCGTTCGATCTGCCGGTCGAATTGCGCAACGACATCGCACGGCTGGAAATCGCGAACGAGCGCTCCGCCGGCGCCGTGCAACTCCTCGACAAGCGCTGGCGCCGCCGCGCCATCGGCATCGTCTCGGGCGGCAGCGCCGACACCGCACAGCCGCTGCTCGCGCCCGGCTTCTACCTGACCCGCGCGCTGTCACCGTTCGCCGATATCCGCCAGGGTGATCGCGGCGCGCCGCAGCAGGTGATCACGCAGTTCCTCGATCAGAAGCTGCCGATGATCGTGATGGCCGATGTCGGCGCGCTGTCGCCCGAGATCCGCCAGCGGCTCGATGCCTGGATCGAACAGGGCGGCGTGCTGGTGCGCTTTGCCGGACCGCGTCTGGCACAACAGGACGACGACGACCTCGTGCCGGTGAAACTGCGCAAAGGCGGCCGCAGCCTCGGCGGCAGCCTGACCTGGGAGAAGCCGCAGAGCCTCGCGGCCTTCTCCGCCGACGGCCCGTTCGCCGGGCTCGCGGTGCCGAACGACGTGACAATCAACCGCCAGGTGCTGGCCGAACCCGACGCAGCGTTGCCGGGCAAGAGCTGGGCTTCGTTGGCTGACGGCACGCCGCTGGTCACCGGCGAGCGTCGCGGCAAGGGTCTCGTCACGCTGTTCCATGTCAGCGCCGACATGCGCTGGTCGAACCTGCCGATGTCCGGCACCTTCGTCGAGATGCTGCGCCGCCTGGTCGATCTGTCCGGCTACACCGGCACGCCGGGCGCCGGCGTCGCCGGTGCGCCGAACGCGGCCGAGACGGTGTCGCCGCTGCGCACGCTCGACGGCTTCGGCGCATTCGGGCCGCCGCCGGCCTCGGCCAAGCCGATCCCGGCCGATTATCGCGAGCGCGCCACCGCCGAGCATCCTCCGGGCTTCTACGGCCCTGTCGACGGCCCGACCGCCGTCAACGCACTGGCGGCGGCCGACCGGCTGGCGCCGCTCGATACGTCCGCCATCAAGGCCAGCCGCGCCAGCTACACCAATGCCGAGCCGCAGGATCTGCGCGGCATGCTGCTGGCCGGCTCGCTCGGCCTGTTCATGCTCGACGCGGTGATCGTGGCGCTGCTCGGCGGCGGTCTCGCTTGGCTGCTGGGCCGGCGTCGCCGCGCCACCACTGCTGCGGTGCTGATCGCCGCGCTGGCGCTGCCGGTGACGCTGTCGCCGGGGCCACTGCACGCGCAGTCGCAAGCCGCCAAAGACGAGTTCGCCATCAAGGCGACAGCGCAGACGCATCTCGCCTACGTCATCACCGGCAATCCCGACGTCGACCAGATCGTCAAGGCCGGCATGAGCGGGCTGACGCTGTTTCTGGCACAGCGCACCGCGCTGGAAGCGGGCGAGCCGATCGGCATCGATCCGGCCAAGGACGAATTGTCGTTCTTCCCGCTGATCTACTGGCCAATCGTGGCCGGCGCGCCGAAGCCGCCGCAGGACGCGCTCAACAAGATCGACGCCTATATGAAGCAGGGCGGCACCGTGCTGTTCGACACCCGCGACGCCATTGAGGCGCCGGCCGGCCAGAACGGCGAGTCGCAGACGCCCGGCATGCAGACGCTGCGGGGCGTGCTGTCGTCACTCGACGTGCCCGAGCTCGAGCCGGTGCCGCGCGAGCACGTGCTGACCAAGACGTTCTATCTCTTGCGCGACTTCCCCGGCCGCTTCACCAACGGCCAGACCTGGGTCGAAGCGCTGCCGCGCGAGAGCGACGACGACGACAATTCGCGGCCGGCGCGCGGCGGCGACGGCGTGTCGCCGATCATCATCACCTCCAACGATCTCGCCGGCGCCTGGGCGCTGCGCCCCGACGGACAGCCGATGCTGCCGCTGACGCCCGGCGAACCACGCCAGCGCGAATACGCCTTCCGCGCCGGCGTCAACATCGTGATGTACACCCTGACCGGCAACTACAAGGCGGATCAGGTCCATGCGCCGGCGCTGATCGAACGGTTGGGGCAGTGATTTGAGCACGACATCCCCCCGTCATTGCGAGCGAAGCGAAGCAATCCAGCCCAGTGCCCCGAGCTGGATTGCTTCGTCGCTATCGCTCCTCGCAATGACGGCGAGAGGAATGAATTTGCCTCGTCATTCCGGGATGCGCCGCGCCAGCGGCGCAGGCCCGGAATCCATACTCCCGGCGGTGGTTATGGATTCCGGGCTCGCGCTACGCGCGCCCCGGAATGACGAAGAGATGAGGGCCGTCATCCTGAGGTGCGAGCGCAGCGAGCCTCGAAGGATGACTGCTGCGAGGGTATGCGGAGCCATCCTTCGAGGCGCGTCGCTTCGCGACGCGCACCTCAGGATGACGTTGTTCAAGTTGAGAGGTGCTTGAGTTGCACTACGGCATCGCCTTCGCCCCTTTGGTCCCTACCCTCTTGCTGTGGGTCGCGCTTGCGGCGCTGGGCGTCGTCGCGCTGGTGCTGCTGCTGGGGCGGTCGCGCGGGGCGTGGGTACGGATCGCAGCGCTGGCGCTGATCGTGCTGGCGCTGGCCAATCCGTCGTTCACGCGCGAGCAGCGCGAGCCGCTGTCGTCGGTGGTCTCGGTCGTGGTCGACAAGAGCCCGAGCCAGAATTTCGGCAAGCGCACCGAGGAGGCCGAGCAGACCAAAGAGGCGCTGGTCGATCGGCTGAAGCAGATCAAGGGCCTCGAAGTCCGCGTCGTCGAGGCCGGCCAGGCCGACGGCGAGACCGACGGCACCAAGCTGTTCGGCGCGGTGGCGTCGTCACTGTCGGACGTGCCGACCGACCGCGTCGCCGGCGCCTTCCTGATCACCGACGGCCGCGTCCACGATATTCCGGCCAACGCCCAGGCGCTCGGCTTCCAGGCGCCGCTGCAGGCACTGATCACCGGCCGCAAGGACGAACGCGACCGCCGTATCGCCATCGTGGCGGCGCCGCGCTTCGGCATCGTCGGCCAGAACCAGACGATTACTTACCGGCTCGACGACCAGGGCATCGTCGCCGGCCGCGCCCGCGTCACGGTGCGCCGCGACGGCGAGACGTTGTCCGAGCGCACCGTGGCCAGCGGCCAGACCGTCAATGTCGATGTCGGCATCAAGCACGCCGGCCCGAACATCGTCGAGATCGAAGCCTCGCCGGTCGAGAACGAACTGACGCTGGTCAACAACCGCGCCGTGGTGTCGATCGACGGCGTCCGCGACAAGCTGCGCGTGCTGCTGGTGTCGGGCGAACCGCATTCCGGCGAGCGTACCTGGCGCAACCTGCTCAAGTCCGACGCCAGCGTCGATCTCGTCCACTTCACCATTCTGCGTCCGCCGGAGAAGCAGGACGGCACGCCGATCAACGAGCTGTCGCTGATCGCATTCCCGACGCGCGAGCTGTTCCAGCAGAAGATCAACGAGTTCCAGCTCATCATCTTCGACCGCTACGCCCGCCAGGGCGTGCTGCCGATGGCTTACTTCGACAACATCTCCCGCTATGTGAAGAACGGCGGCGCAGTTCTGGTGTCGGCCGGGCCGGACTACGCCTCGACTACCTCGATCTGGCGCACCCCGCTCGACACGCTGCTACCGGCCGAGCCGGTCGGCGTCACCGAGAAGCCGTTCTATGCGCGGCTGTCCGACGCCGGCAAACGTCACCCGGTCACGCGCGGCCTCGAAGGTTCGGCGAGTGATCCGCCGCATTGGAGCCGCTTCTTCCGCACCATCGACACCCGCAACACCACGACGCCGCCGCTGATGACCGGCGCCGACAACATGCCGCTGCTGCTGCTGTCGCATTTCGGCGAAGGCCGCGTCGCTCTTTTGCTCAGCGACCACATCTGGCTGTGGGCGCGCGGCTACGAGGGCGGCGGTCCGCATCTCGATCTGTTGCGGCGGATGTCGCACTGGCTGATGAAGCAGCCGGACCTCGACGAGGAAGCGCTGCGGCTCAAGGTCGAAGGCAAGAACCTCGAAGTGCTGCGCCAGACCATGGGCGACAGCGTGCCGCCAGTCACCGTCACCTCGCCCTCCGGCCAGACCAAGCAGCTGACGCTGAGCGCCGGTGATCCCGGCATCTGGCGCGCCAGCCTGCCGGCCGACGAGCTCGGCCTGTGGCAGGCGACCGACGGCGCGCTGAAGGCGCTGATCAATGTCGGTCCGGTCAACCCGAAGGAATTCTCCGAGGTCACCTCGACGCCCGAGACGCTGCGGCCGCTGGCGCAGGCCACCGGCGGCGACGCTGTGCGCATCGCCGAAAACGGCAGCGTGTCTCTGCCGCGGATCGTGCCGGTGACATCGACCAGCGTGTTCCACGGCGACGGGTGGCTCGGCGTCCGCATGCGCGATGCCAGCGTCGTCACCGGCGTCGGCGTGCTGCCGGTGTTCACCGGCCTGATTGGCCTGCTGTTGCTGCTCGGCGCGTTCGCAGCGACGTGGCTGCGCGAGGGACGGTAGGCTTACCGATCCGGCGTTGCCTTGCGAATTGGACGCGGTGATACTTCTCCAAAAGGGAGGTACGCCATGATTCCTACGGCCGCGATCGGCTGCGCGTTGGCGCTCGTCGCAACATCTGCGTTCGCGGACGAATTCAGCCGGCAGGCGCGCTCGGGGCAGCGCGCCCTGATGCGGGCTTACGCCAATTTCAACATCTCGGACTGCAGCCCGATGCAAGGCACGGTGAACGTCGTGACCAAGCCCAGGCACGGCACGCTGTCCACGGTTCCGGGTCCGTACACCATCGACATCAACCGCTTCACCGGCCAGCGCTCGCGCTGCGCCGGCAAGACCATCACCGGGTTGAACGTGTACTACGTGCCCGAGCGCGGCTATCGCGGCACCGACAATTTCACCCTGCGCGCGGTGTATCGCACCGGAGCGATCAGCGTGCTCGACAGCTTCAGCGTCGAGGTACGGTAAAGGGCGCGCGGGAGTTGAGCGAAGGCGGTCGCACTCTCTCACTGCGGCGTCATTCCGGGGCGCGAGCGCAGCTCGCGAACCCGGAATCCCGAGCTGATAAGCCATGTCTCATGACTTCGAGATTCCGGGTTCGCTCACTGCGTGAGCGCCCCGGAATGACGACGGTGTGGCTCAGCCCATCAGCCGCTTCGTAAACGCCTCGACGTCGATCAGGCCGCGCAAATGCTTGCCGTCGCCGATCTTGCGGGTGCCGACCCAGCAGGCGACTTCAAAGCCAATGCTTCGCTGGTCGACGCTGATCACTTTGGAGGTCGAGCGCACGACTTGACCGACCAGCGCGGGCTGCAGATGCCGGATGTCGACGCCGGTGCCGACCGTCACCCAGCCCTGCGGCAGCCTGGGATGAATCGCCTCGCCGGAGGCCATTTCCATTTCCAGGATCATCATCGGCGTCGCGAACACCGGCGGCATGTAGTCGACGAAGTGCCGCACCGTCAGCTCCGGCGTCACGGTGATTTCGCGCTCGGCGCTTAGGCCGACGGTGATGACATCGCGTGCGTCCATGCGGCCCTCATGCTGATCAACGAAGTTCACATTCATGTTCGTCATTCCGGGGCGCGAGCGAAGCTCGCGAACCCGGAATCCATACGCCCAGTCTCCGTGATTGAGCACGGCCGTCGCAACGCCGCGGCTCGCCGCGCCCACAGGGTGTATGGATTCCGGGTTCGCGCTACGCGCGCCCCGGAATGACAAAAGAGAGGATGTGCGCGGAAGCTACTTCCCCGCCGCCTTGCGCTCGACGAAGGTCATGCCGCCCTTCATCTTGTTGGGGGGAGGCGCCTCGTTGATCTGGATCACAACGGCTTCGGGATCGACGCCGAGATGCTTGACCAGCGATGCCGAGATGTCGCGCATGATCGCGGTCTTCTGCGCTTCGGTGCGGCCTTCGGCGAGGTTGATGGTGATCTCGGGCATTGTGGTCTCTCCCTTGTTGTTACTTCGTTCGTCATTCCGGGGCGCGAGCGAAGCTCGCGAACCTGGAATCCATACTCCCGGCGCCCGTTGTGGGGCAGGGAATAGCTTCTCGTATCTCTCATCGAGTCCAGGGGATATGGATTCCGGGTTCGCGCCTGCGGCGCGCCCCGGAATGACGGGTCTAACTCCACTGCACCCCGCGTCGCTTCAACAGCTCCTGCACCTTCTCGACCAGTTCGGCCTCGCTGCAGGAGAACTGCGCCTCGGCCTGCTTCTTGAGATACTCGTCGCGGTCCTTCTCCAGCGACGCCAGTTCGGCCCCTAGGATCAGGTCCTTGATCTGGACGATGCCTTGGGCTTTTTCATCAGAACCCTGGATGACGGCGCAGGGCGAGTTGCGCTTGTCGGCGTATTTCATCTGCTGGCCGAGCGAGTGCTTGGGATTGCCCAGGTACAGCTCGGCGCGGATGCCGGCGTTGCGCAGCGTCGCGACCATCTTCTGATAACCGGCGATATCGCCGCCGAACACGGTGACGACGACGGGGCCGGGCTGGGGCTTGTTGTCGAGCTGACCGATCAGCGTCAGCGCCGCCTGCAGCCGCGATACGCCGATCGAGAACCCGGTCGCCGGCACCGGCTCGCCGCGGAAGCGCGACACCAGGCCATCGTAACGCCCACCGCCGCCAACCGAGCCGAACCGCACCGGGCGGCCCTTCTCGTCTTTGGTCTCGAGCAGCAGTTCGACCTCGTAGACGGGGCCGGTGTAGTATTCGAGGCCGCGGACGACGGAGGGATCGATAAGAATCCTACGGCTACCATATCGACCCGCGTGGGCTAAGCGGGCAATAGACTCAAGCTCATCAAGGCCTTGTTGGAAAGTAGCGTTGTCAAAATCGCTACGCATGAAGTCGATCGTGCGAAAATTGTTCTTCGCAATTTTCTCGACCCCCTTGTCGAACTCTACCTCGTAGTAAGCTGAGTCCGACTTCTCCCAATCCTCGAGAACGTCCGAGTCGAAAGCCACGTTCGGAGGACGACCGAATATATGAAGGACTTGGGCGGCTTGATCCTCGCTGAGATTCGCGCCTTTTGTGAAATCGCCCTTGCCTTCTTCGCCGCCATCCCAGCGACCAGGACCAAGTAGCTTTACTATTTCTTCTCGTGGAAACTTGTCCGCCTTATCGATCGCCCGCAGCACGGTGAGCCGGCGTCCGGCATTCTCATCACCGCCAAGCCCGATCGACTCCAACACCCCATCCAGCACCTTGCGATTATTCACCTTCACCACGTAGCTGCCGCGCGGGATGCCCAGCGCTTCCATGGTGTCGGCCGCCATCATGCACATCTCGGCATCGGCTGCCGCGGTCGGCGCGCCGACGGTGTCGGCGTCGAACTGCATGAACTGGCGGAAGCGGCCGGGGCCGGGCTTTTCGTTGCGGAACACCCAGCCGAAGCGGTAGCTGCGATACGGCTTGGGCAGCGCGTCGAAATTCTCGGCGACGTAGCGGGCGAGCGGCGCGGTGAGGTCGTAGCGCAGGCTGATCCACTGCTCGTCGTCGTCCTGCAGCGAGAACACACCCTCGTTGGGACGGTCCTGGTCGGGCAGGAACTTGCCGAGCGCGTCGGTGTATTCGAACGCCGGGGTCTCGACCGGCTCGAAACCGTAGCGTTCGTACACCTCGCGGATTTTCTCCACCATGGCGCGCGTCGCGGCGATCTCGGCGGGGCCGCGGTCGGCGAGGCCGCGCGGCAAACGGGCGCGGAGTTTGGCGGGTTTTTTCGGTTTGTCGGCCATTGTCGCTCTTACAGTTGAGCCGGGGTGGTACCAGCCGCCCTGCCCCGCAGCAAGGCTGGGGCCCATGATCTGGCGCAAATCCCGCGCCGCAACAGGGCGCTGGGACGGTGCGGCCCGGCTTTCGCAGATAGAAGCCCCACGGAAATTTGCTGGCTCGCGGCGTTCCCGCAAGCGAGCGAAGCTGATACCTTGCCACGCCTTTCCCCGGCCCGGGCCCGATGCCGGCTTCGAAAGCGCCATGAGGAGCGTGATGCTAGACAAGAGCAATCCCACCACCGTCGCCATGCCGAACGATCTCGACGCGTTCTGGATGCCGTTCACCGCGAACCGGGCGTTCAAGCGTTCGCCGAAGATGATCGCCGGCGCCGAGGGGATGCACTACATCACCACCGACGGCCGCCGCATCATCGACGCCGCCTCCGGCATGTGGTGCACCAACGCCGGCCACGGCCGCAAGGAAATCGCCGACGCCATCGCCGAGCAGGCGCGCGCGCTCGACTTCTCGCCGCCGTTCCAGTTCGGACAGCCCAAGGCGTTCGAACTCGCCAGCCGCATCGTCGAGCTGGCGCCCGACGGGCTCGATCACGTGTTCTTCTGCAACTCCGGCTCGGAGGCTGCCGACACCGCGCTGAAGATCGCGCTGGCCTATCAGCAGATCCGCGGCCAGGGTTCGCGCATCCGGATGATCGGCCGCGAGCGCGGCTATCACGGCGTCGGCTTCGGCGGCACCGCGGTCGGCGGCATCGGCAACAACCGCAAGATGTTCGGCACCATGATGGTCGGCGTCGATCATCTGCCGGCAACCTACGATCGCGACAAGCAGGCCTTCACCAAGGGCGAGCCGGAGTACGGCGCGCACTTCGCCGACGCGCTGGAAAACCTCGTCAATCTGCACGGCGCCAACACCATCGCGGCCGTCATCGTCGAGCCGATGGCCGGCTCGACCGGCGTGTTGCCGGCGCCGAAGGGCTATCTGAAGAAGCTGCGCGAGATCACCAAGAAGCACGGCATCCTGCTGATCTTCGACGAAGTCATCACCGGCTACGGCCGCCTCGGCTTCGCGTTCGCGGCCGAGCGCTACGGCGTCACCCCGGACATGATCACCTTCGCCAAGGGCGTCACCAACGGCGCGGTGCCGATGGGCGGCGTGCTGGCCAGCGCCGAGATCCACGACGCCTTCATGAGCGGCCCCGACCACGCGGTCGAGCTGTTCCACGGCTACACCTATTCGGCCCATCCGCTGGCTTGCGCCGCCGGCCTCGCCACCCTCGACCTCTACCGCGACGAAAAGCTGTTCGAACGCGCCCATGCGCTGGAGGGCAAATTCGCCGACGCGGTGATGTCGCTGAAAGGCGAGCCGAATGTCGTGGACATCCGAACCGTCGGCCTCACCGCCGGCATCGACCTCGCGCCGACCGCCGAGGGCCCCGGCAAGCGCGGCTACGAGGCGATGAATGCCGGCTTCCACGACCACGACCTGATGCTGCGCATCGCCGGCGACACGCTGGCGCTGACGCCGCCCTTGATCATGAGCGAGGACCAGATCGGCGAGATCGTCGACAAGGTCGCCAAGGTGATCCGCGCCGTCGCCTGAAGCCGTAACCGCCCGATAACAACCCAAGCGTGATCCCGATTCCGGGATCACGCTGTATAGCCTTGTCCGGATGGACGAATCCGGTGGACTCGGGCGTCGAATCGACAAAGATGGCGGATCGTCAGCTATAGTCCGGCGTAGATGATCCGTATCTCCACCATNTTCGTCGCCATCTCCATGGTGCTGATCTCCGCCTCGCTGGGGATGGTGGTGTATTCGCTTGCCGGCTTCAGCCTCGGCCAGGCGGCGGTGGTCAGCTTCGCGGCGCTGACCTTCTTCATTCTCTACAATGCGATTTCGATGCGGCTGCAGACCCGCAGCAATTCCAGCCAGCAGATCGCCGATCTGTCGCACGGCACCGCTGAACTCGCCCACCAGATCGCCGAATTCGGCCGCCGGCTCGCCGCCGTCGAGGGCAAAGTGGTGTCGGCCAATTCGGCCAATCAGGATCGCGTCCAGGCGGTGTCGGCCGAAATCGGCGAGCTCGGCCAGCTGGTCAAGCAACTCGCCGCCTCGGTGGCGACCCACGAGGAGCTGCTGATCTCGGCCGCGCCGCGACCGCAGCCAGTTATGGCTCAGCAAGTCGTGACGCAGCCAGTCGTGGCGCAGCCGATGCCGATGCCGCAGCCTCCGATGTCGCTCGATCCGGCCGCACGGCCGGTCCCACCGCTGCCCGTCGCCCGGCCCGAGCCTGTTGCGGACCCCGCTAGACGCCACGGCAACGAATTGCTCACCGCGATCCGCAACGCCGTCGATGCCGGCCGTATCGACATCTATCTGCAGCCGATGGTGACGCTGCCGCAGCGCAAGGTGCGGTTCTACGAGGTGGTGTCGCGGCTGCGCGACGAACACGACCGCATGATCACCGCCGACGAAT
>NZ_BADD01000681.1 GCF_000333455.1 Rhodopseudomonas sp. B29 | reverse complement strand
TATTCTCGATATGCCCTGATTCGTGATCGCGTCCCTGCGCGTTGCCTGTCTGGCGCTCGCTCCCAGTATCCCGCCGCGTTGGTTGCTCATGTGTCTTCATGCGCTTGCGCATGAAACGGAATGAACCCGAGATGCTTCCCGGATTCCGGTTCCTGTTCGCTGCGGTCACTCTTGCAGTGTCTCTGCTGGTATTCGGGCTCGGCGCCGCGGCGCTGCTGCGCGCCGCCCACGAGCAGTTCGCCAATACCCAGACGATGCGGCCGCCGATCGCGCTGCTGGCGCCGATCGAGCCGACGACTGCAACGCTGAGCATGCTGCGGGTCGAGCCGCAGGCGACACCGGCCGCTGTGCAGGCCGCGCCTGCGCCGAACGACAAGCCGGCGCCAGAGACCAAGCCGGCGCAGCAGGCATCGCCCTCTGCAGACGCAGCGACATCGACGCCTCCCGCTCCAGCGCCCGTGACAGCGGAGGCGCCACCCTCCCCGCCGGCGACTGCCGAGGTCGCTCCTGCGGTTGGCGAGAGCAAGCCGGCTGACCCAAAGCCGACTGAGACGAAGGCGGCAGAGGCGAAACCGGCAGAAGAGAAGCCGGCGGAGAGCAAGCCGGCCGAAATGGTCGCCGTGACCAAGCCTGCCGACAGCGTGCCGGCATCACCTGCCGCAGCCCCCGAAGCCGCACCTCCTCCCCCTCCCGTGCAAGCTGCGGCTCAGGCCGTCGCGCCCGCAGTCCAAGCGGCGACGCCCGACGCTGCTCCAACGTTCGGTTCGCAGGCGGCGCCCGTCGCGTCTGTGTCGCCAGCGCCCTCGCCTTCCGAGCAGGCGACCTCTTCGCCCCCGATGGTCGTGGCGGAAGCTCCGAGTGCCCCCACGCCTGCATCAACGCCTGCCGCCGAACCATCCTCCGTCGAGACCAAGGCGCCCGAACCGGTGGCCGCCAGCGAGAACAGCACGGCGACTGCGGAGCCGGCGCCGATGGCCATCGCGGCATTGACCGGACCAATCCCGATGCCGAAACGCGACCCGCGGCCGGCCAAGCTGGTTCAGCCGGCTGCCGCCTCGTCTGGCAACGAGACCACCAAGCCTGAGGGCGACAAGCCGGCGAGCGCCGACGCAGTGACGACCAAATCACCGCGCAAGGAGACGACCAAACCGACCGTCCGCAAACGGGAGTCGGCCAAGCGCAGCAAACCGCGCCGCCGCGTGGCACGTCTCAGCAGCGAGCGGGCGCAGCCGTCGTATCAGCAGCCGAACAACCCGTTCG
>NZ_BADD01000682.1 GCF_000333455.1 Rhodopseudomonas sp. B29 | reverse complement strand
TACGGGCGCGGCTTTGCCGTCGCGGACGACAAGGACATTATCGCCCGACGCGCTGGTCTGGATCGCAGTCGCCGGCACAAGGATCGCCGACGGGCGCGGCGGCTGTTCGATGCCGACGGTGACGTAGAGGCCGGGCCGCAGCTTGCGGTCCGGATTGCCGAGCGTGGCCTGGACCCGCACGTTGCGGGTGTCCTGTTGCACCAGCGGCTCGATCGCGTTGATGTGCGCGGCGAATTCCTGATCCGGATAGGCGTCGGTGCGCACCGTGACCTCGCCGCCGAGCGCGAGCTTCGACAGATCCTGCTGTGGCACGGTGAAATTGGCGTAGAGCTGGTCGAGCGCAGTCAGCGTCGCCAGGGCATCGCCGGGGTTGACGTATTGACCGAGATTGGCCCGGCGAATACCGAGCATGCCGGCGAACGGCGCGCGGATCGTCTTCTGCGCGATCACTGCGTCGATCCGCTGAACCTCTGCGTCGGCCTGCTCCTGTTCGGTGACGCGCTGATCGAGCAGCTGCTGCGTCGCGGCGGCGGTCGCGACCAGCCGGCGCGAGCGGTCGAGTTGCAGCCGTGCGAACTGTGCGCGCGATACCGCATCGGCGCGCTGCGCTCGCTCCGGCGCGTCGTAGAGTTCGACCAGCGGCGTGCCGGCCTCGACCGACATGCCCGCCTCGAACCGGATCGCGACGACGCGGCCGGCGACCTCGGGCGCCAGCGTCAGCTCCTGCACCGCCTGCAGCGATCCGGTGGCTTGGAGCGATTGCGGCAATGGCTCCGGCTCGACCGTGAGGGCGGAGACCTCGACCGGCGGGCGGGCGTAACCCGCCGCAGCCGGCGCGAACCGCGCCTGACGCCACAGATAGATCCCGGCGAAGATCGACGCCAGGATCGGAATCGCGATGAACACCGATGCCAGTCGGTGCCCGGTGTCGGGCAGAGGTCGCAACGTGTCGGTCATCGCCGGCTCCAAACCGCATCCACTGGCGCGTTCAGCACGCTGGCCACCGCGGCGGAGCAACCTGTGCTGCGGCGGGCCGGACCAACGAACCGACACCTCCGTACAACCTCAACAATAGCTGAGGTCCACTGCTCCAATAGTCGAGGCCCCGTGGCGCAGCTGCCGCCGCGCCAGGTCGACTGGTCATCGTCCAAGGGGTGGGTGCGCAACGCCGCGATCGCGACCAAGAAGTACTTCCTGCGCAGGATGAGCGGCGGTGAGAGTGAACCGCTCTATGAGATGGCGATGCTCGACATCCTCGGCGTCGGCAAGCTCAAGAAGACCGTCGAAACCATCCAGGCTGCGACCGCCGGACACCGCCGCGCATGCTCGCCTTGCGCGCGCGGCGGTTGTGGTCGGGCGGCGAAATCCTTATGGCTGGGCCAAATTCAAGGGAGGCGACGTTCTGCGCGAGGGCATGGCCCGGCAAGCGTCGTCCGATGGCCCGGGCTCCGCATGACCACCACCACGCCGTCCGCCGAAGCGCCGCGCTTCGGCTGGATCATCGACCAGCCTTATCTGCTGCTCAGCCTGCCGTCGCTGTTCTGGGCCGGCAACGCCATCGTCGGGCGCTTCGTCGCCGGTGAATTTCCTCCGGTGACGCTGTCGTTCCTGCGCTGGACCACCGCGTTCCTGATCGTAGCGCCGTTCGCCTGGCGGCATCTGGTCGCTGACTGGCGCCTGATCCGCCGCCACCTCGTGCTGATGGTGGCGATCTCGGTGATCGGCATCTCGACCTTCAACACGTTGCAATACACCGCCCTGCAATACACCTCGGCGCTCAACGTGCTGCTGCTGCAGTCGACCGGACCGCTGTTCGTCGCGATCTGGGCGCTGATCGTCCTCAAGGTGCGCATCACGCCGATGCAGGCGCTCGGCGTGTTCGCCTCGATGATCGGCGTGCTGGTGATCGTATTGCACGGCAACCTCGCCGAGCTGGCGGCGATCGAGCTCAATCTCGGCGATCTGTTGTTCATCGCCGCGATGGCGGCGTTCGGCCTGTTCACCGCGCTGTCGCAGAAGCGCCCGCCGATCCACGGCCTGTCGTTTCTCGCCTTCACCTTCGGCTGCGGCGCGTTGTTTCTCGTGCCGCTGCTGATCTGGGAGCTGACGCAACGGCCGCTGCCGGCGCCGACGCCCGGCAATTTCGCCGCCCTCGGCTATGTGGCGCTGTTTCCGTCGATCCTGGCCTATCTCTGCTACAACCGCGGCGTCCGCCTGGTCGGCGCCAACCGCTCGGCGCCGTTCTTTCACCTGATCCCGGTGTTCGGCTCGGCGATGGCCATCCTGCTGCTCGGCGAGCAGCCGCATCTCTATCACGCCGTCGGCTATGTACTGGTGCTGGCCGGCGTCATCGTCGCGGCGCGCAAGCCGAAGGCCGCGACCTAGCCGGCTCCGCACGCCTTACACTGTGACAATCGCCCGCCCCGCCCGGCATTGCCCGAGTTCCACGATCGTGGGACAATACCGGGACTTGCTCGCGGGAGACGATCGCGTGATCACGGTTCCGGCCCTGGCCGCCGATGCGCTTGGGAATTTCATCGCCGACTACATGCACGAGCGCTACGGCTCGACCGAACCGCATCTGTGCGACGTGGTGCCGTCGATCGCCCGCATCGCCCTGGAATGCATCGGCAACAGCGATGCGCTCTACCCACATGTCGAGCACACCATGCTGGTGACGCTGGCCGGCCACCACATCATGCGCGGCCGCGCGCTGCACTCCGACATGTCGGCCGCCGACTATGCCCACATCATCATCGGCTGCCTGACCCACGACATCGGCTATGTCCGCGGCCTGTTCGAGGCCGACGGCGACGACGGCTATGTGGCCGACGCCTCCGGCCGCAAGGTGACGCTGCCGCGCGGCGCCTCCGACGCCTCGATGCTGCCCTTTCATGTCGATCGCTCCAAGCGCTACGTGCTGGAGCGGCTCGGCAGCGTCGAGGGGCTCGACGCCAAGCGCATCGCCTGCGCCATCGAAGGCACGCGGTTTCCGCCGCAGGTGCCGGCCGAAGGCGAATGCTGCCCGGTCGACTCGGCGCTGCTGCGCGCCGCCGATTTCATCGGCCAGCTCGGCGACCCGAACTACATCCGCAAGGCCAATGCGCTGTACTACGAGTTCGAGGAATCGGGGCTGAATCGCCAGCTCGGCTATTCGTCGCCGGCCGACATCGTCAATCTGTATCCGCAATTCTATTGGGACATCGTCTCGCCTCACATCCAGACCGCGATCCGCTATCTCAATGTCACCGCCGACGGAAGGCAGTGGATCGCCAACCTCTACAGCAACGTCTTCCGCGCCGAGCGCGATATCAGGCTGTCGGGACCGCAGAAGTAGACTTCACACGCCGTCGTTCCGGCGTCACGCTCCTAACCCCACCCACCGTCATTCCGGGGCACGCGCGACAGCCTTACACTCCGTCATTCCGGGGCGCTCACGAAGTGAGCGAACCCGGAATCCCGAAGTTGTTGATGCGCCGGCGTTTCCACGATCTCGGGATTCCGGGTTCACGCGCTGACGCGCGTGCCCCGGAATGACGGGTGAGTGGCAAGGGCGACGAAGCAACCTCGCTTTGCAAACAGCACCGCTCGCCGCCACGCCCCCGCGCATGACGCACATTCCGCCGCCGCCCTAGGTCCGGGCCGCGATCTCGGGCAGGAAGCGTCTTCCGTCCCTCCCCGCGCTCGGTGATCTCTCTGTTTCGCTCCGCCTTTCGCTGGATCTCAGATCAGCCTTATCTGCTGCTCAGCCTGACGTCGCTGTTCTGGGCCGGCAACATCGTGCTCGGCCGCGCCGTCGCCGGGCATGTGCCGCCGGTGACGCTGTCGTGCGCGCGCTGGGCCGGCGCGTTCGTGCTGATGCTGCCGCTGGCGTGGCCGCATCTGCGCCGCGACTGGCCCAAGCTGCGATCGCACTGGAAGCTGATGCTGGTGCTGTCGGCGACCGGCTTCGCCATCAACAACGCGCTGTCCTATTGGGGCCTGCAATATACCCAGGCGCTGAATGCACTGCTGATGCAATCGTCCGGGCCGCTGTTCGTCGCGTTGTGGTCGCTGCTGCTGTTCCGCGTCCGGCTCACCGTGCTGCAGACCGTCGGCATCGCGCTGTCGCTCGCCGGCGTGCTCACCATCATCCTGCGCGGCAATTTCGCCACGCTGACGCAGATCGAGTTCAACCGCGGCGACCTGATGGTGGCCGGCGCGCTGTGCGCCTTCGGCATGTACTCGGCGCTGATGCCGAAGCGGCCCGCGACGCACGCGCTGTCGCTGATCACCGTCACCACCGCCGGCGGCGCGCTGTTGCTGCTGCCGTTCGCCGTCTGGGAATTCATGCACGGCCAGCGCCCCAGCGCCGATGCGGTGACCGCCGCCACCTTCGGCTACGTGGTGATCTTCCCGTCGCTGCTGGCGTATCTCTGCTTCAACCGCGGCGTGGCGCTGATCGGGCCCAACCGTTCAGCGCCGTTTCTGCATCTGATGCCGGTATTCGGCTCGGTGATGGCGATCGTGCTACTCGGTGAGAAGTTCGAACTGTTCCACCTTGCCGGCTACCTGATGGTGGTCGCCGGCGTGTTCATCGCCGCGCGGCGATAGCAGCCACACCACTGTCATTCCGGGGCGCGAGCAAAAGCTCGCGAACCCGGAATCCCGACCTGTTCTGCGACTCTCCACCCGCAACAACTTCGGGATTCCGGGTTCGCCGCTACGCGGCGCCCCGGAATGACGTGCACGGAGAATGACGTGCACGGAGCTGGATCGCTGCAACGACGGCTATCATCACCAACGGTGTCGCGATTCTCACGCTGCCCGCACGGTGTGCAGGAATTTGCCGACCTCGAGCTTGAGGCGGTTGCTTTCGCCGGCGAGGGCGTGGGCGGCGCTGAGGACTTCGCCGGCGGCATGGCCGGTGCCGGTGGCGCCGCGCTCGACCTCGGTGATGTTGGACGACACCGCGCGGGTGCCGGCAGCGGCGCCCTGGATGTTGCGCGAGATCTCGCGCGTTGCCGCGCCCTGCTCTTCGACCGCCGATGCGATGGTCGAGGCAATCTCAGACATCCGCTCGATAGTGCCGCTGATCGCCTTGATGGCGCCGACCGACTCGTGAGTCGCCGTCTGGATGCTGGCGATCTGCTGACCGATCTCGCCGGTCGCTTTAGCGGTCTGTTCGGCCAATGCCTTGACCTCGGCGGCGACCACCGCGAAGCCGCGGCCCGCTTCACCGGCGCGCGCGGCCTCGATCGTGGCGTTGAGCGCAAGAAGGTTGGTCTGGCCGGCGATGGCGTTGATGAGTTCGACGACATCGCCGATGCGCGCAGCAGCTTTGGACAATTCCTCGACGCGGTGATTGGTCTGCGCCGCCTGCTGCACCGCCTCATGCGCGATCTGCGCCGAGCTCTGCACCTGGCGGCTGATCTCGTCCACTGAGGCGGTCATCTCCTCGGAGGCCGACGCCACCGACTGCACGTTGGTGGAAGCCTCTTCCGAAGCGCCGGCGACCTGCCCGGCGAGATGCTGGGCGTGCTCGGCGTTGGAGCTCAGCGTCTCGGCCGACGCGTTGAGCTCGGTCGCAGCCGACGACACCGTCTCGATAATTTCGCCGATGGCGCCTTCGAAATCGTCGGCGAGCTTGTGCATGCCGGCACGCCGCTGCGCGGCCGCGACCGCCTCCTGCTCGACCCGCGCTTCGACCTCCTCGCGCGCCTTGGTGGCGGCGTGGGCCTTACAGGCGTCGATGGCGTGGGCCATCTCGCCGATCTCGTCGCGGCGATCGAGGCCGGGCAGCACCAAATCCAACTGGCCGGTCGCCAGCTTGCGCAGCGCGCCACCGAGTTCGGCCAGCGGTCGCAGGATGCGGACGAAAGTGATCCACATGCTCGCCACCACCAGCGCCACGGCAAACGCCAGCGCGGTCAGCGCGACCACCAAGCGCGAAGTGCTGCGCGCAGCGTCCGCGGCCGCGTCAGCGTCGGCCTCCGCGCCGATCGCGCCGGCGAGCTTGAGGATGGAGTTCACGCCGCGCGTGGCGCGGGTGAAGTAATCGGAGCCCGACAGCGGATAGTCGCCGCTCGGGCCGGCAGCGAGAACGTCGCTGCGCAGCTTGCCGTAAACGTCGAAGTAATCAGCCTCGACGGCGGCAAGCGCTGCGGTGACGTCAGCCGGCGTATCGGCACGTTGCTTCAGGATCGCGATCATCGGCCAGGCCAGATCAATCTGGCCGCGGAAGCCGGCCAGTTGACGGATGTCGTCGGGCGTCATCGGCTTTTTGGCGCTGACCAGGCCGCCCAGATAACCGCGTTCGCGGCCGGCGTTCTCGGCAATGACGGCGCCGAAGTGCCGCATCGCCACCATCCGCGACAACGCCGCCGAAGGCGTGGTGGTGAGCGTTTCCATGGTCTGGCGCAGCGACGTGGTCGCCGTGTCGATGGTGCGGGTAATGACCGCGAAGCTGGTCCGGACGACCTCTGCGTCGCGCTCTGCCGACGGCTTGGCGATCGCCTGGTCGATGCGGGCGCGCAGGCTCTTGAGATCGTCGAAGGCCTTGGTCGAAGCCGCCAGCGCCGCGCCGGACGTCTTCATCTCCGGAACTTCGGCAATCGACGCCATCGCCCGCTGATAGGCGGCGTCGCCCTCGCTCCGCGCCTGCGCGATCGCATCACGGCGGCCCGCATCGGCAGCGCCGGAGCCGCTCAGCGCCGAATTACTCTGGCCGCGTTCGACCGCCCAGGAACCTGCGCTCTTGAGCAGGAACTCCGAGATCCGGTTGACGGCCAGGAAGGCTTCCGATCGTTGCCGGCGTAGCAGGGCGTCGCGCGCCTCGAGGCCGGCGAACAGGATTGCCGCCGTAGCCAGCCCCAACACCACGAGGGGCAGAAGAACGCGGATTTTGAGCCTCATTGGAGATCTCCAAGCAATGCTGAGACGAGCGACCGCGCATCGCGGTGAGGCAATGAAGGGTCGAGAGTTTTGAAATGTCAGGGTTTAAGACCGCTCGATTCACCGTTGAATCGTCGCCGCCCGCGCTATTTGTAGCGTTGAGCAAAACTAACCACACACGTATCAATATTAGTTAATCTGCTGCTACGTATTATTCCGGGGGATGCAACAAAGCGCTGATGGAATTCTTGCTAATATCCAAACGCCGCCGTGAGGAACGGCGGCGCTCGCATCAGTAGCTTGTGCCGGGCTCAGGTCAGCACGAGCCACGCAGCGGTCTCAGTTTTGCTGGAGCCATGCCGGACGCCCGCGTTGGAATCCGGCCAACAGTCGTCAGCTCGGAACGACCGGTCGACTCGATCTGTCTTTTCCGACCTCAGTTCAACTAAGCGCCGCCGATCAGAATTCCGACGGCGAGCACGATGACGCCGCCGAGCACGATCTGGAACACCGCCTGCAGGAACGGCGTGTCCATGTAGCGGGCGCGCACATAGGCGATGGCCCAGAGTTCGACGAACACCACGAGCCCGGCAATGCCGGTGGCGATCCAGAACGCGTTGGCCCAGGTGTCGGGCACCAGATAAGGCAGCGTGTGGCCGAGCCCGCCGAGCGTGGTCATCAGCCCGCAGATGCCGCCGCGCAGCCAAGGCGAACCGCGACCGGTCATCGAGCCGTCATCGGACAGCGCCTCGGCGAAGCCCATCGATATGCCGGCGCCGATCGAGGCGGCGAGGCCGACCAGGAACGTCGACCAGTTCTGATGCGTTGCGAAAGCTGCGGCGAACAGCGGCGCCAAGGTCGACACCGAGCCGTCCATCAGTCCGGCGAGGCCGGGCTGAACGTATTGCAGCACGAACATCCGCCGCGCGGTGCTGTCCTCTGCGTCGCGCGCGCCCGGCGTGAGAATACGCTCGGTGAGCTGAGCGGCGCGCTGCTCGTGGCGCTTCTCGAATTCGGCGAGGTCGCCGAGCAGCTTGCGGATACGCACGTCGGTGGCACGCTCGGCGGCACGCTCGTAGAAGCGCTGCGCCTCGAATTCCATGGTCTCGGCTTCGCGCCGGATACGCTCGAGCGGCAGATTGCGCGTCAGCCAGATCGGCCTCCGGCGGATGAAGCCTTTGACATCCTCGCGGCGGATCGGCGGCAGATTGGGCCCGAAGCGCTCTTCGCAAACCCGCAGCAGCATATGCCGGTGGCCCTTCTCCTGCTCGGCCATTTCCTCGAACAGGCGGGCGGAGTCCGGATAGCGCTCGGCCAGATCCTCGGCAAAGGCGAGGTAGATGCGGCTGTCCTCCTCCTCCCCGGAAATCGCCACCGCGAGAATTTCGCGTTCGGTCAGGTCGGAGAAGGCTTTCATCACAGGACGCCCGGACAATTTAGAACCATTCTAATTTCTTAGTCCGAGCCGGGTTGCTTTGTCAAAAAGGCCTCTAGCCAGGGCAGCCACGCGCCGGTTGCAGATGGAGCATCGCTCAATCTTCGCGTCAAGCAGCCCGCACTTTGCTCAAGAAC
>NZ_BADD01000683.1 GCF_000333455.1 Rhodopseudomonas sp. B29 | reverse complement strand
ATCGCAATATCAGCCATCATCGGCGATTGCCTTCGTGCCGGCGCGCTCTATGCTTCGCGCCATCGCTGCCGGAGACTCGCCATGAACGACACGCACGCACCGCACGGCGAGATCAGGCCGCTGCTGCCCGCCGATGCCGATCGCTATTCCGAACATCTGATGCGGCTCGATCCGGCGGCGCGGCGGATGCGTTTCTTCGACGACGTGTCGGATTTCCACGTGCTGTTCCATGCCGGCGCAGCGCTGGCCGACGGGCGTGTGGTGATCGGCTATGTCGAGGACGGCGCGGTGCGCGGCGTCTGCGAATTGCTCGAGACCGACGCAGCGCAGCACGCCGCCGAAGCCGCGTTCAGCGTTGAAACCGCCTGGCGGCTCAAGGGCATCGGCGGCTTGCTGATGGCCGCGATGATCGCCGCCGCGCGCGCCAAGGGTGTGCGCCGCATCGAAATGTCGTGCCTGAAGTCCAACCTGCCGATGCAGGCCCTGGCGGCGCGCTTCACCTCCGACGTTCGCCAGATCGGCGATACCACGCTGGCGGTGTTGGACAAATTGACGGAACCCGGCGCCGCGTCACCGACCGCCGCCTGAGTTCGACCAAATAGTAGTTGCGCCGGCCAGCGCTTTCCGATTAATTCATTTATTCGAATGTTCGCAGATATAAGGCGAGCCCCTCGGGGCCGGCATAACCAGCGGCGAACTGCGGCCGAACGACAGGAAACATCGCCGAGGGGCCGAGCTGCCGCCGGCGAATTATCGAGGAGAGTGCGCGATGGCCCATATCGTAATTCTCGGCGCCGGCCTCGGCGGCGTGGTGATGGCCTACGAGATGAAGGATCTCAGCGGCCGCGACGACGAGATCACCGTCATCACCAAGGATCCGATCTATCACTTCGTACCGTCCAACCCATGGGTGGCGGTGAAATGGCGAACCCGCGACTCGATCGAGGTCGATCTGGCGCCGGTGTTCGAAAAGCGCGGCATCAACTACAGGCCGGTGCCCGCCACCAAGGTCGATCCGGACAACAACCGGCTCGAACTCGCCGACGGCAGCGTCGTCGATTACGACTTCCTGGTGATCGCCACCGGCCCCGAACTGGCGTTCGACGAGATCGAAGGCCTCGGCCCGCACGGCCACACTGCGTCGATCTGCCATGTCGAGCACGCACTCGAAGCCTCCGAGGCGTTCGAGCAGTTCTGCAAGAAGCCGGGGCCGATCATCACCGGCGCCGTGCAGGGCGCCTCCTGCTTCGGCCCGGCCTACGAGTTCACCTTCATCCTCGACACCGAGCTGCGCCGCCGCAAGATCCGCGACCAGGTGCCGATGACCTTCATCACGCCGGAGCCGTATATCGGCCATCTCGGCCTCGACGGCGTCGGCGATACCAAGGGTCTGCTCGAAGCCGAGATGCGCCAGCATCACATCAAGTTCATGACCAATACGCGCGTCGCCAAGGTCGAGCCCGGCAAGATCATCGCCGAGGAGATCGCCGAGGACGGCTCGGTGAAGAAGACCACCGAGTTGCCGTTCGGCTTCTCGATGCTGATCCCCGGTTTCCGCGGCATCGCACCGCTGCGCGGCATCGACGGGCTCGTCAATCCGCGCGGCTTCGTGCTGATCGACAAGCACCAGCGCAATCCGAAATACACCAACGTGTTCGCGGTCGGCGTCTGCGTCGCGATTCCGCCGACCGGGCCGACGCCGGTGCCGTGCGGCGTGCCGAAGACGGGCTTCATGATCGAGTCGATGGTGACGGCGACCGCTCACAACATCCGGCAGCTGCTGGACGGTGGGCAGCCGACCCATCAGGCGACCTGGAACGCGGTCTGCCTGGCCGATTTCGGCGACTCGGGCGTCGCCTTCGTTGCGCAGCCGCAATTGCCGCCGCGCAACGTCAACTGGTCGGCCTCGGGCGTGTGGGTGCACAACGCCAAGATCGCGTTCGAGAAGTACTTCCTGCGCAAGATGAGCCGCGGCGAGAGCGAGCCGTTCTACGAGAAGGCGATGCTCGACATTCTCGGCATCGGCAAGCTGAAGAAGACCGTCGAGAACGCCTGAGCTACCGGCGCGCTGCAACGCTTGCGACGCGCTGCACGCATTGCGGCACCGCACCGGCCCTCACGGCTTCGCGCCCAGCCGCCGCGGGCCGGCACCGTGGCGGCCGAGTTCGTCGCCCGGATTGCGCAGCGGGCAGTCCTCGAGCGACAGGCAGCCGCAACCGATGCAGGTGGTGATCTGGTCACGCAATTGCGTCAGGCCGACAATGCGCGCTTGCAACATGGCTTTCCAAGCCCTGGCGAAGCGCGCCCAATCGGCTTTGGACGGGACGCGATCATGAGGCAGATCGACAAGCGCATCGTGAATGGTCGCGAGCGGAATGCCGGCGAGCAGCGCGACCCGAATGATGGCGACACGGCGAAGCACAGAGCGATGATAGCGCCGCTGGTTGCCCTCGGTGCGCCAGCTCTGAATCAGGCCCTTGGCCTCATAGAAGTGCAGGGTCGAGACCGCCACGCCGCTCCGCTTCGCGGCCTCGCCGACAGTCAGTGCGATCTTGGGGGTGGTGTCGGTCATTTCGGAAACTCTGCGAATACGGTAGAGTACCGCGCCTCTCTGCAACCTGCATCTCCAACGCATACAGAATGCCTGCCGGCGGTACGACCCCGCGCGGTGACGCATGGCTCCGAACGCACGCGTGCTGCGAACGCACAAGGGACTACGCGGATACGGTATTGGACTCGACCGGCGCCGGGTGCTGACCGCCTGCCGCGCCCGCATGCCGGTCGGTGGCAATCAGCGTGTAGAAGGTCGGCAGCACGAACAGCGTGAACAGCGTGCCGACCAGCATGCCCATCACCACAACGATGCCGATGGCGAAGCGGCTGGCGGCGCCGGCCCCCTCGGCGAACAGCAGCGGCACCAAGCCCGCCACCATCGCGGCCGTGGTCATCAGCACCGGCCGCATCCGCACTTTCGCAGACTGCAGAATGGCGTCTCGACGGCCAAGCCCCTGCTCGCGCTGAATCTGGTTGGCGAACGCCACCATCAGGATGCCGTGCTTGGAGATCAGCCCGATCAGGGTGACGAGCCCGATCTGGGTGTAGATGTTGAGGGTGGTGTAGCCGAGATACAGCGGCAACAGCGCGCCGCAGATCGCCAGCGGCACCGTCACCAAGATCACCAGCGGATCGCGGAAGCTCTCGTACTGCGCGGCCAGCACAAGGAAGATCACGATCAGCGCCAAGCCGAAGATGATTGTGAGGCGGTTGCCCTCCTGAACGTATTGCCGGCTGTCGCCGAGCCAGTCGACGGTGACGCCGGGCGAGCGCGGCTGCGCTTCCATGAACGCCACCGCCTGCCCCATCGTCGCCTCAGGCTGCAGCACAGCCGACAGCGTCGCTGCGTTCATCTGGTTGAACTGCGGCAGCCGGTTGGCGCTCGGCTTCACCGCCACCGAGGCGACGGTCGAAAGAGGAATCATCTCGCCGGAGCGGGTGCGGACCTGATAAAGCCCGATCGTCTCCGGCGTCAGCCTATCGCTGCGACGAACCTGCGGGATGACGTCGTAGGAGCGGCCGTAGTAATTGAAGCGGTTGACGTAGTTCTCGCCGACCAGCACCGCGAGCGTGTCGGCGATCGCCTGCATGGTGACGCCGACTTCGCCGGCCTTGGCGCTGTCGATGCGGATCTGCGCGGTCGGGCTGTCGAAGGCGAGATCGCTGTCGACGAACACGAACAAGCCGCTGCGCCACGCCGCCGCCTTCAGCGCCTCCATGTCGCGGTAGATGGCGTCGAAACCGGCGGCCGAACGCAGCACCATCTGGAACGGCAGACCGCCGGTCGAGGCCGGCAGCGCCGCCGATTGGAATGGCGTGACGGACGCCTCGTGGACACCACCGACGGCGCGGTACAGCGCCGCCTGGATGTCGGTGGCCGAGCGCTGGCGTTCGCTCCAGTCCTTGAGAATGATGCCGCCGAATGCATTGTTGAGACCGTCGGTGCCGACGACGAAGAAATTGGCGGAGTATTCGGGCATCGACCGGAAGATCTGCTGGACCTGTCCGGCGGCCGCTGCGGTGTAGTCGAGATTGGCGTATTGCGGCGCCCGCACCGCGGTGAAGACGTAGCCCTGGTCTTCCTGCGGCGCGAGTTCGCGCTTGGCGCCTAAGAACAGCGCCGCAATCGCCAGCAGCATGGAGCCGGCAATCAGCAGCACCACGGGCCGCATCCCCAGCGTCGCGGCCAGCAGCCGCCCATAGCCGGCGGCAAGCCTCGTAAAGCGATGTTCGATCGCCTTGGCAAAGCGACTTTCCAACTGCTTGCCGCCGAGCAGCCGCGAACTCATCATCGGCGACAGCGTCAGCGCGATCAGTCCCGAGACCACCACCGAGCTCGCCAGCGTGAAGGCGAACTCGCGGAACAGGCTTCCGGTGAGGCCGCCCATCAGGCCGATCGGCGCATAGACGGCGGCCAGCGTGATCGTCATGGCGATCACCGGACCGACGATCTCGCGGGCGCCGACCAGCGCCGCCTCGACCGGCGACAGCCCGTCCTCGATGTGGCGATGGATGTTTTCGACCACGACGATGGCGTCGTCGACGACGAGCCCGATCGCCAGCACCATCGCCAGCAGCGTCAGCAAATTGAGCGAGAAGCCGAACGCCAGCATCAGCGCCGCCGTCCCGACCAGCGACAGCGGGATGGTCACCACCGGAATGATCACGGCGCGCAGCGAGCCGAGAAACAGGAAGATCACCACCACGACGATGAGGCCGGCTTCGATCAGCGTATGCAGCACCTCGTCGATTGCGGCGTTGACGAAATGGGCGACGTCGAACTGGTTCTCGACGGTGAGGCCAGGCGGCGCCACGCCTTGCATCGCCGGGATCAGCGCCTTGGTGGCGGCGACGATCTCCAGCGGATTGCCGTCGGGGGTCGGGGCGATCTTGAGGTAGACGGCGCGGCGCGCGCTCGCCCAGCCGAGGGTGTCGCGGTTCTGGCTGCCGATCTCGACGTCGGCGACATCGCGCAGCCGCACCAGGCCGTCGGCGCCGGTCTTGATCACCATGTCGCGGAAGTCGTCGGCCGTGGTGACGTCGGTCGCGGCGGTGATGTTGGTGACGGTGCTGCCGCTCTCGAGCCGGCCGGGCGCGGCCTGAACGTTGTTGGCGCGTAGCGCAGCGGCAAGGTCGCCCGCCGTCAGGTTGCGTGCAGCAAGTTTGACCGGATCTAGCCACACCCGCATCGACAGCGCCTGCGCGGCGGCGAGGTCGGCGGAGGCGACTCCCTTGACCGAAGTGATCAGCGGCTGTCCGACTCTCGTGACGAAATCGGTGATCTGCGGAATCGTCAGCGTGTCGCTGATGAAGGCGACGTACTGCACCGCCGAGGCGCCGTCGGTGATCTTCGTCACCACCGGATCGTAAGCGCCGGCCGGCAGCCGGTACTTGACCTGCTGGACCTTGGCCAGCACGTCGGTCATCGCCCGGTCCGAGTTGGCGTTGAGCACGAGCTTGGCCTTGACCTGGCTCTGCCCCATGGTCGAGCTCGAGGTCAGATATTCGATGCCGTCGGCGGAGGCGATCGCCTGCGCGATGGGCGTGGTGACAAACCCCTGCATCACCTCCTGGGTCGCGCCTGGAAACATCGTGTCGACCGTGATGGTCGCCCTTTCGAGTTGGGATATTGCCGCACCGGCA
>NZ_BADD01000684.1 GCF_000333455.1 Rhodopseudomonas sp. B29 | reverse complement strand
ACGGCGCCACATTGGCGTAGGTCTTGCGCGCGGCGCGATTGGCCTGCGCGGCGGCGTTGCCGAGACCGTCGAGATCGGCGGTGACATCGCGGAAGCCGGGCAGTCCGGGACTGGCCGGCGCCGGCGCCTCCACGGCACGGCGCGGCGGCGTACGGTTCGGCTCCGGCGGAATCGGCGGCGGCTCGACGCGCAGCGTTCGCGGCGGCCGCTCTTCGCGCGGAGGTGTCGCGGGCGTCGCTGCTGCTGGAGGCGCGCCCGGAGCGCGGTTGACCTGCGGCGGCGGATCGCCGGGACGAATCGGCCGTGTCGCGGCACGCAGCGCATCGCCGGCGCGCGGCGAGCCTTCGCCTGGCTTGGTGCGATTCTTCAGTTCGGCACGGGCCGCATCACGCGCACGCTGTGCGGCCTCGGATTCGACCTTGCGGACGGCTTCTTCGAGCGCCAGCCGCTCGCGGGTGATTTCGGATTCCGTCAGAGGCGGCTGCACACCGCGCAGCTGCGCAATCAGCGCGGCGCGCGCCCGCTCGTAGAGCGCGCGACGCTGCTCGCCCGGAGCGTTGGGGTCCAGGCCGGCGATAGCGCGGGCGATCAGCGGATAGTAATCAGCCATCTTGACTCAATATGCGATGCCTACCGGTAACAGCTTATTAAGCCTCGAACGGATTCTGCACCAGAATTGTGTCCTCACGTTCCGGACTGGTGGACAACAGCGCAACCGGACATCCGACCAACTCTTCGATGCGGCGGACATATTTGATCGCCTGCGCCGGCAACTCTGCCCAAGAGCGGGCATTGGCAGTTGGTTCCTGCCAACCCTCGATGGTTTCATAAATCGGCTCGACCCGGGCCTGCGCCCCCTCGCCGGCCGGCAGATGGTCGATCTCCTTGCCGTCGAGCTTGTAGCCGACGCAGACCTCGACCTTGTCGAAGCCGTCCAGGATGTCGAGCTTGGTCAGCGCCAGACCGTGGATGCCGCAGGTCCGCACCGTCTGGCGCACCAGCACCGCATCGAACCAGCCGCAGCGCCGCTTGCGGCCGGTGTTGACGCCGAACTCCTTGCCGCGGCGGCCGATCTCTTCGCCGATCTCGTTGGTGAGCTCGGTCGGGAACGGGCCTGCGCCGACGCGCGTGGTGTAGGCCTTGCAGATGCCGAGGACGTAACCGACCGCGCCCGGGCCGAGGCCGGAGCCGGTCGCGGCCTGGGCCGCCACCGTGTTGGAAGACGTGACGTACGGATAGGTGCCGTGATCGACGTCGAGCAGCGCACCCTGCGCGCCCTCGAACAGAATGCGCTTGCCTTCGCGGCGCTTGATGTCCAAGAGCCGCCACACCGTCTCGGCGTAAGGCAACAGCTGCGGCGCCATCGCGGTCAGCCCGGCGATGATTTCGCCGGCGTCGAACTCCGGCAAATTGAAGCCACGGCGCAGCGCGTTGTGATGCGCGAGCAGGCGCTCGACCTTCTGCGGCAGCGTGTCGGGATCGGCGAGATCCATCAGCCGGATCGCGCGGCGGCCGACCTTGTCTTCATAAGCCGGGCCGATGCCGCGTTGGGTGGTGCCGATTGCGCCGGCCTTGGCGGCGTTCTCACGCAGCGAATCGAGCTCGCGGTGCAGCGGCAGGATCAGCGTGACGTTCTCGGCGACGCGCAGATTGTCGGGCGAAACGGCGACGCCCTGGCCGGTGAGCTTCTTGATCTCGTCGAGGAAGGCTTGCGGATCGAACACGACGCCGTTGCCGATCACCGCCAGCTTGGACGGGCGCAGCACGCCGGACGGCAGCAGTGCCAGCTTGTAGGTGGCGCCGTTGATCACCAGCGTATGGCCGGCATTGTGGCCGCCCTGGAAGCGGACGACGATGTCGGCCTGCTCGGACAGCCAGTCGACGATCTTGCCCTTGCCCTCGTCGCCCCACTGGGCGCCGACCACCACGACATTGGCCATCTGTAGGAAATTCCTCTGCAACTCGACCGGAAGTTGTCCGATCGCGGCGCCGTGTGCCGGCGTCCACTCGATCGGACCAAGCGCCATGCCAAAACACGGCCGCGGCCGCTCGCATGCGAAGCGTAACACCGGATAACGGATGCAGGCGGGGGAAGCAAGCAAAAGGGGGCGCTGCGGCGCCCCGACGGGCCTGCTCAACGCATTGATTTCCCCCGAAAAACTTCAAACCCCGCAGAGGTCCGCCGGGCCCTCGGCCGGACTCGACTATTGGCCGAGCGCCACCTGCCGGAACGCCGCCACCAGCGGCGCTTCGAGCTTGCCGCGCATCTTCAGCAGGATCTCGTAGGCATCCTCCCGCGGCATCGGCGCCTTGTAGCGGCGATCCTCGATCAGCGCGCCGAAGATATCCGAGATCGTCAGCAGCCGGACCAGATCCGGAATGCTGTTACCGGAGATCCCATCCGGATAGCCGCTGCCGTCGAGAAATTCGTGGTGATGACGCACGCCGCTCAGGACTTCGTCGGAAATTCCCGGCGTGCCCTTGAGCACGTCGTACCCCCGCGATGAGTGCGTCTCGATCATCGCCCGCTCCTCCGGATCTAGCTTGCCGGGCTTGTCGAGGACTTCGAGCGGAATGCAGGCCTTGCCGATGTCGTGGAAAGTAGCGGCAACGGCAAGGCGACGAATATCAGCCTGGGGTACGCCGAGGCTGACGCCGAAATCGACCGCAACGCCGGCGACCAAGAGACAATGCTGGTAGGTGCCTTCGTGATGCCGGCGCACCGTCGCCAGCCAGTTCGACAGGCCGTGATCCATGACGCTGTCGGCGATCGCCGTCGCAGCCTCTTCCATGCCGCCGACATCGACCTTGAAACCACGCGCCACCGACGTGAATGCCGTCGAGAGCCTCTGAGAAGCCAACGCTGCCGATCGCGTCGCCTCGGCCGCCGCCGAACTGCCCGACCAGTTCATCACGACCTGATCGCTGAGCTGGGCGATCAGCACCGACGGCGACACCGGATTGTGCAACACGCGCGTCGCACCGAGCGCATAGGCCTGCGCCGAATGGATGTGGGACTTGCCGTCGATCAGGAACAGCCGCTTCGCGGCGTGCGACATGCCATACATCACCTCCTTGAGGACGGCGATGTTGTCGACGACACGGATGTCGACGGCGACCACCACCGCATCCGCGTCCGGCGCCGTCGCGGCTTTGATGTCGCTGAGCATGTAGAAATTCGGCTCGAGCTGCATCGGCAGCATCAGCCGCAACGCCGAAAGCTTGTCCCGGCTATCGGCGATCACGTGAACAGACATCAGCAGGTTCGCATATTATTGGGAAGAAACGGCAGCAATCGGGAGACACGCTTCAATCCTTCAATGCAGGCCCCGATTTGCCCGATGCAATGAACCGGACGCCGATCATTTCGCCATCGACCCGGACGAGCTGACAGCGTCGATAGGGCTTCCCCGCAGGAGACAGCACCAGGAAAAACTCGGTGATGTTCAGGCCGGCCATCGTGGTCTTCAGGACGAGCTTCGCTCCTGTTGCCGAGATGTCCTTGACCGCGCACTCCCGCGACCAAGTGCCATCGGCGCCGATCAAAACGGCGTCGATCGACTTCTCGAACGAGACCCGCGGATTTTTCCGTTCGCCCCAAGCCAAATTCCCGCCCTCGCCCCACCAAAAATGTCGTGCCGGAAGATCACCCACCTGATCCTTCGGCTTGGCGGCTGCGCCTCAGTCGTGCGCAGTTACAATAATAGTAATTGAATACCGATGCAGTGATTCGAACACGACTCGGCGGTTGCATCAAATGATTTTGTCGCAAAGTTAGTAGCAATCCGCAGAACTTTGCAATGACGAAATGCAGTGAGCGCATGACCTGACTAACTACAGGCATCTCTCGTCCATATTGCGCACTTCGTCCTGACGTCTCGTCAAGTTTTAACGAGTTGTTAATTGAGCGAAGGTGCAGGATAGGAGCGATGCCGCACCTATTAGTCGTCCGGCTCCTTCACGCGATCCACGTTCCGAAGGTCCGACGACGAAGAAGCCTCAAGCTGCGGCGGCGCCCCGCCATCACAATAAACCAATTAAAAGCACCCGCCATTCAAAGAACGCACTTGGCTGTGAGTGTCGGGCGGAATCGTATGGTCCGATGCGAAATCGCCATCCCGCGGCACTTATTTCCGCATTGTCCGATACGAATTCGAATTGTGATGACAAGCCGCTGCGGGGCGCGCGGCGAGCAGGAGACGGCATGCAGACGATCAAGACCCAGGGGATCGACGTTCCCAAGCTCGGCTTGGGAACGTTCAGGCTACAAGGCAAGGAATGCCACGCGGCTGTGCTGAACGCTTTGGGGCACGGCTATCGCCACATCGACACCGCCGAGATGTACGCCAATGAAGACTCGGTCGGCGATGCGCTGGAAGACACCGACGTGCCGCGCGGCGAGATCCATCTCACCAGCAAAGTGTGGTGGCAGAATCTGGCGCCGGATGCGATCCGCCGGTCGTTCGATATCAGCCGGCGCAAGCTGAAGACCGACTATGTCGATCTCTATCTGATCCACTGGCCGGCGCCGGACATGGACCTGGGCGCGGCGCTCGAGACGCTGATGCGGATCAAGCAAGAGGGCGGCGCCCGCGCCATCGGCGTCTGCAATTTTCCGGTGGCGCTGATGAAGCAGGCTGTCGAGGAGATCGGCGCGCCGATCGCCTGCAATCAGGTGGAATATCACGTCCTGCTCGGCCAGAAGCTGCTGCTGCCTTATCTGCAGAGCCACGACATTCCGCTCACCGCCTACGCGCCGCTGGCGCAGGGACGGCTCGCGTCCTATCCGGAATTGCAACAGATCGCCGACAAGCACAGCGCCACCGCAGCACAGATCGCGCTCGCCTGGCTGCTCGAACAGACCGGCGTGATGGCAATCCCGAAGGCGCGCAGCGAAGCCAGCCAGAAGAGCAATCTCGGCGCCCTCGCCATCAAGCCCGACCAGGACGATCGCGCACTGATCGCCAAGCTGCCGAAAGACCAGCGCTTCGTGAACCCGGCCTTCGCGCCGCAATGGGATGCGGAGTAGCTTGTAGTCCGGCCCCTGGGAAAGCTCCGTCATTCCAGGCGCTCGCGCCAGCGAGCGAACTCGGAATCTCGACGTGGTGGCGACGTCCGGTCGCAGAACAGGTCGGGATTCCGGGTTCACGCGCTTCGCGCGTGCCCCGGAATGACGGTGCTAATTGGCGCGCTTCCTAGCCACGATGTAGTGTGCGTGGCGGTTGGTGCCGAAGGTCTTGGCGTCTTCGATCGCGAAGCCGGCCCGCGCGAACGCAGCGCGGAGATCGGCGACGCCGAGCATTCGGATGGGCGGTAGCCAGCCGAGCGCGCGCAGCACCGGCAAAGCGAGGCCTCGCATGACGACATTCATGTCCTTCAGGCAGTAGGTCTTGCTGATCAGTAAGCCGCCCGGGTTCAACCGACGATGGATCCCCGCCAGGGTCGCGTCGAGATCGTCGACCAGATGCAGGATCAGGAAGGCGCAGACGACGTCGTAGCTGTCCCGATCCGGCGCCGCCAGCGCGTCGCCGACGTCGAAGCTCACCTGGGTCGGGGCAACCTTGCTGCGCGCGATCCGTACCATCTCGGGCGACAGATCGGTCGCGTCCCACCGCGCGACGCCGCCGCCGAGCCGGATCGCCGCGCCACCGGTGCCGCAGCCGATCTCCAGCACGCGGTCCGTCGGAGACAACCTGGTGGCAACATCGGCCAACATCGCCTCATAGGCGGCGACATCCTTGATCGGCCGCGCCGCGTAGCGCTCGGCCATCTTGTCCCAGAATTGTCTGCTGGCTTCGCTCATCGGGCATCGTCCATTCGAGTTCGCGTCAGCCTAGCGCAGCGGTGCCACCGCGCGAACCACGGCGAAGGATGAAGGCCTCTCCACCGTCATTCCGGGGCGCGCCGAAGGCGCGAACCCGGAATCTCGATGTCGTGGAACGGAGCGTCGCAGAACAGGTCGGGATTCCGGGTTCACGCGCTGGCGCGCGTGCCCCGGAATGACGTGGGTAACCGCCCCGGAATGACGTTGAGAGGCGGCGATTGCTCGCGCAGCGCATCGCCTGCTACATCGGGCCGCGGCACAAACGCCGCATCTTAGTCCGGTCCAGCCATGTCCAAATCCACCCGCGCCACGCAGATGCTCGACAAGCTCGGCGTCGCTTATACGCTGCACAGCTACGCGTACGACCCCGATGCCGACGCGATCGGGCTGGCCGCGGCCGCGGCGCTCGGGGTCGAGCCGAGGCGGATGCTGAAGACGCTGATGGCCGAGCTCGACGGCAAGCCGGTCTGCGCGGTGATCGCCTCCGATTGCGAGGTCAGCATGAAGAAGCTGGCCGGCGCGCTCGGCGGCAAATCGGCCAGGATGATGAAGCCGGCGGACGCCGAACGGCTGACTGGCTATCACGTCGGCGGCATTTCGCCGTTCGGCCAGAAGAAGCGCGTACCCGTCGTGCTCGACGCCGCAGCGCTGGCGCATACGACCGTGTATCTCAACGGCGGCCAGCGCGGNTCCAGATCGAGATC
>NZ_BADD01000685.1 GCF_000333455.1 Rhodopseudomonas sp. B29 | reverse complement strand
GGCATGCGCCGCGCGAACAACCTACGCCTGGAAACCAAAGAAACAATGAGACACTAGGGAGCGCAGGGTTAACGGAGGGTTAAGACCGCCCCCGCCCGGCGCCCTCCTCCTGGCGAGTCCTTGGCGAACTAACTGTTCGGCACCCACACATGCGTGCCCCACAGGCCGCCGTGGCGCGGCGGCGAGCCGCGGTACCGCAGCGTCGGCAGCGCATCGAAGATCGCGCGCTCGCGGGCGTTCTTGTAGATGACGGTGTAGTTGGCGCTTCTCAGCTTCGCCAGATTGTCGCGCACCCGCATCATGATTTCGGCCGAGAACGGATTGAACAGATACAGCACGAACGGCTCGTGCTTCGGCGCGCCGCGGCCGGGCGCGAAGCTGTAGGCGCCGGCATCGCCGTGAATGACGCTGATGTTGCGGAAGCCGGCGGCGGCAGCGTTGCGCTTCGCGACCTGCGCCAGCTCGGCGGCGAATTCGACGCCGACGCAGGAGCGGAAGCCGAGCTCGGCGGCGACGATCAGCATGCGGCCCTTGCCGCAGCCGAGATCGATGAAGCGATGCTGTGCCGGATCCAGGCCGATATACTTCACCGTATCGATCAGCACGCCAGGATCGCTCGGCTGATAGCGCTCGCCGAAGCGGCGGCTGTCGGAGCCGATGGTGAGGCGGTCGAGATCGACGCTGGCGCCAGCCTCGATGCCGTGGCGCGCGTCGAACGCGGCGCCGCTCGGGCCGCTGTCGCGCTGCGGCCACAGCGTGCGCAGCCAGGGGAAGGACATCGGGTCTCCTCGCTCGCGGCGGCTGATCGAATGACGCTAGTGCGCCCGCGGTGCGGCGGCGAATGATCTCGCGCAAACTGCGTCGGTGCGATGGGGGCCGGCGCCGTGCAAGGGCGCTTACTGAGCGCTCATGCGTGTCGCTGGCGATTGACCGAGATCAGGTTCCCCTTATCCTCCGGCCGAAATCGAGGAGCGGCTGGCGCGGACGCGCCGGAGACGGGCGGGAGCGATGCGGAAGATGGCGGCGCGCCTGGCGCTGGGGTTCGGCCTCTTGGCCTCCAACCTGCTTTCGCTGCAGGCCGAACCGGCGCCGGACGAGGCGCCGCCGGTGTGGGCCTATCCGATCGCGCCGAAAGGCACGGCGGCCCCGCCCGACGACGGCACCGTCCGCCATGTCCCGGATAGCTCGGCCGGCTACACGCTGACCCAGATCCGCGATCTGTTCGTCGCGCTCGACTGGCGGCCGGGCGATCATCCGCCGATGCCGTCAATCGTCGGGCTGGGGCGCAAACCCAATCTGCGGGCCTGCGGCAGCTGCCATCGGCCGGAGGGCATCGGCGGGCCGGAGAACGCCAGCCTCGCCGGCCTGCCGGTGGCTTATCTCAGGCGCCAGATCGCGGATTATCGCGCCGGCACGCGCAGCACCGGCGTCGCGGCGCGGGCGCATGTGTTCCGCATGATCACTGCGCTGAAGGAACTGACGCCGGAGGAGATCGACCAGGCGACGGCGTACTACGCGTCGCTGAAGCTGCCTGCGCGAATCAAGGTGATCGAGAGCGAGCGCGTCCCGGCCAGCATCATCCCGAACTGGTACTACACGCCGAAGCCGGACGGCGGCAGCGAACCGCTCGGCGACCGCATCGTCGAGATGCCGGACGACGAAGACGGCTACGTCGACCGCGATCAGCGCGTCACCTTCACCGCCTATGTGCCGCCGGGCAGCGTGGCGCGTGGCCAGGCGCTGGTGGCAGGCAGCGAGCCCGAGCGTGTGCCGGCCTGCGCCGGCTGCCACGGCGAGGCGCTACGCGGCACCGACGACATTCCGCCGCTCGCCGGACGCTCGCCGAGCTACATCGTGCGCCAGCTCTACGAGTTCAAGCACGGCCTGCGCCGCGGCGAGATGGCGGAGCCGATGCAGGCCAACGCCAGCCGCATGAGCCTCGCCGACATGACGGCCATCGCCGCCTATCTGGCAACGCTGCCGCCGTAGTGTGGTCTGTTTCGGACCACCCTCAACAGGCACATCCTCATGGTGAGGAGGCGCGGAGCGCCGTCTCGAACCATGCGCTGCAGGCACCCGCGGCCCATCCTTCGAGACGCCTTCGCGTCGCTCTACGAGCGCCGCCAAGGCTCCTCAGGATGAGGGCTTCAGGCTTCCAGCCGGCTTTGATCCAGTTCGTTGAGCGCGCAGCTCTCCACCGCGATGATGCGCGCGGACGAGCGGCGGAGACAGGTGTGCGCGACGCGAGCGAGTGGACAGAGGTCGGCGGACAGGCCGGGACGACGCCGGGCGGGCTCTATGCCGACGAGGCCGGCGCGCGCTGGTACGTCAAATGCCCGGCGAGCGACGATCACGCCCGCAGCGAAGTTCTGGCCAATCGGCTGTATCGGCTGGCGGGCACCGGCGTGCCGGACACCGAGCTGGTGCTGCGCGACGGCCGCCTGGCGGTGGCGAGTGCCCGCGTCGCCGGCGTCACGCTCGGCGAGGTGATGGACACCGCGCAAGCGGCTGCGGTGTGCGCCGATTTCGCCGCCGATGCCTGGCTGGCCAATCGCGACGTGCTCGGCGCCGACCTCGACAATGTGCTGATCGGCCCCGGCGGCGCGGTGGTGCGCATCGACCAGGGCGGCGCACTGGCCTATCGGGCGCGCGGCGCGCGCAAAGCCGATTTCGGCCAGGAGGTGATCGAGTTCGACAGCCTGCGCGATCCGCGCAGCAATGCAGCCGGGGCGAGCGTGTTCGGCGCCATGGCGCCGCATGCGCTGGCGGCCTCGATCGCCAAGGTGGCGCGGCTGACGCCTGCGGCAATCGCGGATGGCGTGATCGCCGTCTATGGCGAGACACCGGCGGCGCGCGAGCTGAGTGCCCTGTTGATCGCCCGGCAGGCCGATCTGGTGCGGCGGACTCCGCGCGGCGCAGTCGCAGTCGCGGCGGAGGCGCGCCGATGACGGTGCTGCGCACCAGCGTGAGCCACCCGCTGCAGATCGCCGAGGTCCGCGCCGGCCCCGGCTTCGGCCGCATCGGCATCACCTTCTGCCCGGGCAAGTACGACGCCACGGCGATGACCGGCGGCTGGGCGCGCGATCTCGATGCCGATCTCGACGCCATTCGCGCCTGGGGCGCCGTGCTGGTGATCACGCTGGTGGAGCCGGCCGAACTGAGGCTGCTGCGCGTGCCGCAACTCGGCGAAGAGATCGCGCGGCGGCAGATGCGATGGCTGCATCTGCCGATCCCGGACTATCAGCCGCCGACCGCGGCGTTCGAGGCGGGCTGGGCGACCGAGGGCCGCGGCGTCCGTCAGCTGCTGCGCAGCGGCAGTGACATCGTGGTGCATTGCCGCGGCGGCCTCGGCCGCGCCGGCATGATCGCGGCGCGGCTGCTGGTGGAGCTCGGCGTGCCGGCGCCGGCCGCCATCGCCCAGGTTCGCAGCGTCCGCCGCGGCGCCATCGAAACCCGCAACCAGCAGGCGGCCGTCGAGGCAGCGACACCGGTCGAGGATTGAACTCGGCCCAACGTCGTCCGGCATGAACCGGACAGGCGTAAGTGTCATGTCAAGTTGACAAGGACACCTGTCACGATAATGTGACCACGCGAGAGAACGACGTGAACAGGTGCCTGCAGGCGACCGGTGCGGCGCTCTCGAACCGGGACGAACAGTCCAGACCAACGCGGCGCTTCCAGTCGGAGCAACCGATCGGTCGGAGGATCGTCCCGGCGCTGCTAGCAGCATTGCCCGTGCGCATCCGCACGACAAGTTCGACGTCTCTTGAGGAGGTTCACTATGGCAGACGATCCCAACAAGGTCTGGCCGACCGGTCTGACGATCGCGGAGTCGGAAGAGATCCACAAGCACGTGATCGACGGTACGCGCATTTTCGGCGCGATCGCGATCGTCGCGCATTTCCTCGCCTACGTTTATTCGCCCTGGCTGCACTAAGTCCGGCGATCAAGGAGATCCGAGATGAATCAAGGTAGAATCTGGACCGTCGTGAACCCGACCGTCGGCCTGCCGCTGCTGCTCGGCAGCGTCGCGACCATCGCGATCCTGGTGCACTTCGCCGTGCTCGAGAACACCAGCTGGTTCGCCAAGTACTGGAACGGCGGCACCGTCGCCGCTGCGGCTCCGGCTGCTCCGGCTCCGGCCGCGCCGGCCGCCAAGAAGTAAGCTTCTTACTTCAAGCGCCTCGCTTCGCGCCCGCCTGGACCGCAAGGTCCCGGCGGGCGTTTGCGGTTGGCGCCATCGAACACGCGGCGCTTCTGTTGGCGAATGCCGCGCGCGCGTTCGCATCTGCTCGAGCGACATCGCGTGCTCATCAACATGGACGGAAATTCATGACACGCGCGCCGCGCTCTCGCCGCGTCGCGCGGCGGCATGACGCGGCAATTTCATCGCCGTGACAATGCAGCGGCCAAACCGCGGCGAAGCTGCGTGACGATCGCGGCGATGCGACTCATGCCTGCAAGAAGTCCCCTTTTTGCAGGCACTTTCGACATCACCACTGCGGCGTGTCGCCGCCCGAAACGTGGTGAAAAAATCGTTAACCTTGGAATCACTCCATTGTCAGGCCAAGTCATCGCAACTTCATGGGCGCGGCGCACTTGAGCCGCAATGCGACGCCAGTTTGCGGCCGCAAGACAAGGAGACTGCCCATGACGATCCCCGAGATGCCGAAGTTCGATCCGGAATACGTCGCGACGCTGCGCGAAGTGCTGGCGATCGCGGTCGAGCAGATCGCGGAAGAACATCGCACGCCGGCCACCAAAGCGATGATGGCGCAGGTGATCGTGCAGACTGCGGCGCGCGGCGTCACCGACGCGCATGCGCTGGTGGGCCACGCCGTCCGCGCCGGCGAGATCGGCGCGCCGTAGTCGCGCAGCAATGTCCGAATTGATGCAAGCGCCGCGGCCACCGCGGCGCTTTTTGATTCGGGGGATGGGCGAGTGGGGAGTGGCGAATGGAAGATGCCGAGGCGCGATTCTATTCGCCACTCCCTATCCGCTGCCCTGCTCCGTCCGACACCCACCGTCATTCCGGGATGCGTGCGTCAGCACGCAGACCCGGAATCCCGAGATGGTGGAAAAAAGATCGCGGCCAGCGATCCGATTGGCGAAGAGCGGCAGAACAGTTCGGGATTCCGGGTTCACGCGCTACGCGCGCGCCCCGGAATGACGACGGGAGGAGAGACGGGCGAGGACGGTGTACGGAGCAGGAGCGTCGTCTCGTCGCTGCGCTCATCGCAGCGACGATCGATGAGCCCCTACTCGCCCCAGGCCTGGAACGCGTCCGCGAACGCGCGGTCGCCGGGGGCGCCTTTTTCGATCGCCACGATGGCGCGGCGCTGGTTCGCATAGACGATCGGCACGTCGAACCAGGAGCGCTCCTTCAGAAGCTGCAGGTTGCGCGAGCGATCGGCTTCGACGTTCGACAGGCCGACCAGGAAGAAGTTGTCGGTGACCTTGACGGCGAGACCGGCCAGCGGCGTGCCGCGCGCCTGCTCGTTGGACTTCATCAGGATGCCCGGCACGTTGGCGACGCCGCCGCCGGCGAAATCGGGCGGCAGCACGAAGGTCAATTCCGCGGTGTGGCTCGCCGGCAGCGACGAATCGGTGTTGCGACGGAACGACATCGTCATCTTGAACTTGCGCTCGGGCACGTCGATGTCGGCCCGCACCGCGATGTCGGCGCCGCCCTTGGCGCTGGCGCCCTTGATCTGCTCGGTGCGCCACGTCACCGTGCCGACGTATTGCTTGCCCTTCGGATCGTTCGGATCCTCGTCGTACAGCACGACACGCTGCGCCACCGGCGCGACCTGATCCGAGCTCGACGGCTGGCCGACGCGGTCGGTGATCTTGGGCCGGTCGGTCGACGCCGGCTGCGGCGTCTGCGCGGTCTCGGTCGGCGCCGACGGCGATTTCAGCATCGCGATCAGGCTACGGCCGACGCCGGACAACGTCGGCCACGACACGATCACACCACCGACCAGCATCAGTACGATGCCGATGACGATGGCGCTGCGCAGCGGGAATTTCGACGGCGCGCGCGTCGCCTTGCGCTTCGGCTCTCCGCGCGGCCGCACACGTGGTCGGACCGCCGGGCGTGGTCGGCGAATAGCGCGCCGCTCCTCGATC
>NZ_BADD01000686.1 GCF_000333455.1 Rhodopseudomonas sp. B29 | reverse complement strand
CCCCGCCCCGCAAAGACCAGCGTCCCGGGCAACGCGCCCCTCGATGGGGCGGGATGGATAGGAATATAACCTTACTGGATTCCGATGTCAAGAGATGGCTTTGCGTAGAACAGTCGCTCAGCCCTATCAATCACCTTCCGATCTCGCTGCCCGCCTATCGCGTGTAGTGGTCGTCTACTCCAGGTGCTGCAGATCTGCGGGTAGAACGCAGTTGTCCTACCCGCTCTAGTAGATCGATAGATGACGTTGGTTGTATATCTGGCCGCCGAAAGTTGCACTCTCGACCTTACGGACCGCGCAGTGACCTCAATCCGCCGTCGCCTAGACACATTGACGCTTGAACGGATTTTTTGCCGCCTGCGCACACGAATGGGCCTCTTTATCGTAGGCGCGGGCGCGTCAGCAGGATCGTCGCCGTTAGGCGCCGATTTCTGGCGCGGGCCACCCTTAGACTATCTCCGAAATACAGGCTCGTTTCCTGCGATCGTCACACCACGAAATCTGCTAACTCAGCGACTAATTAGCTATTCAGGAATTGAGATCGAAGAAATTTTCCCTGGACGGATAATCCACCCCGGCACCGACCAATATCCATTCCGCGAACTCGTAGAACGCTTGCCGGATGCATTTGCGCGAGAGTACCTAAAGTACAGTCTCGCTCAAGCGAAATATTTCGCGCGAAGAGATAGATTCATCCCAGATAGCTATCTCGTCTTTCGAATGTTCTACTCCTCAGTCATTGCCGACTACAACCACGACGGCTTAGCTCGCGAATTTTGTGGCAAGGCTCACGAAATTGTGGAAATGCACGGGAAAGTTCACGCAAACTATGGTTTGCCTGAGTCTGGCGCTTTGATTTCAAGTCTGCGCGAGTTCGATATCCCTTTGCCGCCTGATGACTTGATTATGGGAGTCCCCGAGTCATGGTTCGACAAGCAATTACGTCAGAAGTTGTCATGGGTTATGGGTAAAGCCCCCCAACACGTCGTAATCATCGGTTATAGCTTTGCCCAGATGGGGAGCGGTTATGATGACGAGGTCACGCGCGAATTTTTCATCCAGAAATTCAGGCACTACCCCGGTGCAATCCTCGTTATCAATCCCGACCCAACACAGCTCTGCGAAATGCTTTCTGATGAACTTAAGATCAATACCGTATATCCAATCAAACAGTACTGGAACGTGCTCGCGCACGCGTATCTGGAAACACTTAGGTGCAAGGACAAGTTCAGGTCTTTGGAACACGCATATGGCTTCTTATACGACCGACACGGCAGCGATCAGGCATTCCTAGCCCCTATGCTCGATTAGCCAGCGGACTCCTCCATAACACTTGGCCGATCGGCGGGTTAGGCCTTCTGCTAGCAAGCGTAGCCCGCATGAGCGCAGCGATACGCGGGGGGCCATGTCGGACGCAGCCTCTCTGGAATACCGATCCGCCGCTTTCGCGGAGGACGACGGTGTCCAGGATGGCGAACTGATAGCGTCAGATGAGGATTTGAGTCACGCATGTCGCTGCGCTCACGCGGGCTACGGCGGGGGCGCTGCCCCCTTGACTCCGTAAGACGGTAAGTCACCTTACCTGAATGAACCGTCAGAGCCGCCCACCAGCTGCGTTTTCCAAGGTTTCGCTGAAGAGCCAGACCGTGATCCCGCGCGAGATCAGGGAGCAGCTCGGGCTCAAGCCGGGCGATACGCTGCGTTATCGGATGACCGAGGTCGGCGTCGTTCTCGACAAGGCCACCGAGGACGGCGACGATCCGTTCGTGGCCTTCTCCGAATGGCGCTCTGAAGCCGACGAGAAGGCGTATGGTGGCCTTTGATGTTCGATCGGCGAAGCGCGTAGTGAGGATGAACGCAACTTACCGCCGCCTTCATTGACGCCGCGCATCGGCGGGTTACGCCTTCGGCTAACCCGCCCTAAGCGTTTTCCGAACGAGACGCACTGCCCGTGTCGCCCTCTCCCCAGCCCTCTCCCGCAAGCGGGAGAGGGGGCGCGCTGGGGCGCGTGTCGGGCGGACGTGGCCGCGACAGCAAGCGTAGCCCGCATGAGCGCAGCGATATGCGGGGTTTGTGTCCGATGCAGGCTCTGTGGAATACAGTATCTTCCGCTTTCGCGGAGGACGCCGGCGCGTCGGGTGGCGAGCTGGTAAATGCAAATCAGCGATCCCGCATGTCGCTGCGCTGACGCGGGCTAAGTCGCAGCTCCAATGCGCTGGGCTTTTCGCTGCGCCCTCACATAGCCGCGGACTTCGCTGTCAGATCGGAATCTCTTTCCGTCCACATAGAAATTGCGATCGCTGTCGACATACACTGGGTAGCCTTCACACTTGGAATTGTAAGCCAGCTTGGCCATCGCCATGCAATCCTCGAACGACGCCCCCTGAAGCCGGGAAACGATGTTCGGAATGGCAGACTTGTCGCCAACGTCTTCGTAAATAGTCCTGAACGCGAGCAGCGCAGCGTCTCCGCCGGGCCGGAGAGCTTCGACCGCCGCCATGATATCGGGATCAAAATTCACGAGGTTGCGCCAGCGATCGTCATCTTTCTCCGTCGATACCATCTGCGCAGCGACGGCGGATGGACCCAGCAAAATTAGCAGGATGGCGGCGATCAGGGGTGACAACAGGAAGGCGAGCAGGAACCAGCCAAAGCCGCTTCTGCCGCGATTGCCGGCGGCGGCGGCGATTACGAAGCACAACACTAACCATACGACGATACCAACAATAATCATGAAATTCTCCCTGCAGTATCCTACCGTCGTTTCATGCGGGTTCGGTCCGCCGCTCCGGATGTCCGTGAGCAAGCGGCCCATTTCGCCACACAGATTATGTGATGATCATCTCGCGAGCGCGATTAGTACAAAGTCTCGCTTCCTGAGTGCAGTCACAAGCGTAGTTCGCGTGAGCGGAGCGATACGCGGGGGTTTTACACCGGCCGTCTCTCTAGTCCCGCATGTCGCTTCGCTCATGCGGGCTACGGCGTAGCCATAGTGCGGATGATCTCAGTGTCACCCGTAGCCTTCATCGACGCCAACGCATGGCGGGTTCACCGTTCGGCAACACTCGCTACGGTGTGAGCCGCACGAACTCACTTCTTGCGTCGCCCTCTCCCCAGCCCTCTCCCGCAAGCGGGAGAGGGGGCGCGCTGGGGCGCGTGTCGGGCGCACGTGGCTGTGAGAGCATGGGGATTTGCGGGTCGGAGCTTTCGGCACCTGCCTGTTCCCGCGTCCCTTGCGCGCATTGACGGGCGATGCGACGCGACCGACATTTCGGCGCATGATGGTGTTGGTTCTGATCGCGATCCTGGTGAGCGCCGGGGTCGCGGCGATCGTCAACGATGCCGCCTTTGGCGGTGCGCTGTTCGACTCCGGAACGGTGGTGAGCGTCGCGATGCTGTCGGCGCTGACGCTGTTCGTCGGGCGCGGCCTGCTGCGCGTCACGACGCGTGGCCGGTGGCTGACCCATGCGCTGATCTGGGCCGCGATCGTGCTTGCCATCGCGCTGGCGTATCGGCTGGCGCCGCTGCTGAGCTGAGCCGGCGCTGCAATGCTTCGAGCGATCAAGATAGCAGACGGGGCCTTGCATCAAGCCGTAGGGCGGATGAGCGCAGCGTCATCCGCCGCCGTTATTGAGGTCGAATATCGGCTGGTTAGGCTTTCGGCTCACTCGCCTTCCGCATTATTCCGAACAAGACTCACTGCCCGTGTCGCCCTCACCCCAACCCTCTCCCACAAGCGGGAGAGGGGGCGGGCCGCGACCCGTGTTAAGCGCGCTGCGGGGGCAGTGGATACCAACGCCTGCCGCAAAGTCACCCTTGTCGCGAGCACCGATATGCCTGCATCTCCTCCCGCGCGATTGATCGGGGGCGCCGATCGGGGTTTTATGCCTCGGTTAGTGAAGATCAACGATTCGGCACCGGCCGGTTGCGGGCGGGATGATGAGCGAGACTGAACGAGTATTCCGGCTGCTCTATGTGAGCGAGAACCGGATCGCGGGCGATGTCGCGCAGGTGGCGGCGGAGATCGAGCGGGTGCTCGAGAGCTCGCGCCGTAACAACGCCGCGCTCGGAATCACCGGCGCGCTGATCTTCAATTGCGGGTTTTTCGCGCAGGTGCTGGAAGGTCCGCCGCTCGCGGTCGAGCAGATCTTCGAGGCCATTCAGCGCGACGTGCGCCACACCAAGATCCAGGTGATCTCGGCCGACTTCGCCGACGCGCGGCAGTTTCCGCACTGGTCGATGGCCTATGTCGGCCGCTCGCCGAGCTGGGAGAAGGCGCTGGGCTGGATGAAGGACGCCACCAACTACACCGAGGCCGAGCGCGACGATCGGCTGTTCCGCATCGTGACGGACATGGCGCACGACGCGGAGCTGTCGGCTGACCGGTCGTTTGGTGGTGGGAGCTGAGCGCGGGGCGTGTGGCGGGTGAATGATGGGCTTCGCTGCGCTCAACCCCTACTATGTGCGACGAGGCCCCTCCTCTCGTCATTCCGGGGCGCGAGCGTAGCTCGCGAACCCGGAATCCATACTCCCTGACGGCGCGGTCGAGCAGAGCGCCACTAGGTCTTGTCGTCACCATCAGCACAGGGGTTATGGATTCCGGGTTCGCGCTGCGCGCGCCCCGGAATGACGAAAGAGAGGTGGTTCGCGTGACAGCGGCTGCGCGCGGATGAGCTACGTGTCGTGTATCAACTCGCCGCCCTACGCCAGCTTGTTCACCGTGTTCGACGACGTCGTCGTGCTGGTGGTGGTCGACGGGTAGTTGGTCATCGGCACGGAGAACGATTTGAGGCCGACCTGGAAGATCAGCTTGCCGGTCTTGCCATCGTCGGTGGAGATCTGGCTGCGGCCGAACATGATGACGTTCTTGTAGACGATGCCTTTGCCCTGGGTGGTGACGCCGTTGATAGTGGTGCTGACGTCGGCTTCGTTGCCGTTCACCGCCGTCACTTTGAAACTCGCGGTGCCGACGGTGTCGTCGGAATGGCCGCCCCAGTTGCCGACCAGATTGCTGGTGTCGGCCGGCGCGGCCTGCTTGTCGAGAAACGCGCTGGCCTTGCCGACGCCGGTGGAGGACACCAGCGCCAG
>NZ_BADD01000687.1 GCF_000333455.1 Rhodopseudomonas sp. B29 | reverse complement strand
CGAGTCCTGCAGCACATCGAGTTGCGGAAACAGCCCATATACCTGCTGGCGGCGCTTGGCCCGTTCGCGCCAGGCGCTCTTGGCATGCGCGCCGCAGTCCAAATGTTCGCGCACGGTGAGGCCCGGAAAGATCGCGTCGCCCTGCGGCGTCATCGCGATGCCGAGCCGTACGATGCCGGGCGTATAGCGACCTTCGCCGAGTGAGCGCGTGCCGCCGATCTCGTTGCCGTCGAACACGACCGAGCCGCGCTGCCAGCCGACCAATTGCATGATGGCGCGAAACAGCGTCGACTTGCCGTGCCCATTGAGGCCGACGATCGCCAGCCGCTCGCCGGCTTCGATGGAAAAATCGATATCGTGCAGGACGCGTAGCGGGCCATAGCCAGCCGACAGTCCGCGAACGCTGAGTAGTGTGCTGCTCATGCCACCGCTCCGAAATAGGCGGCCTGCACCCGTTCGTCGCGGAAGACATCCTCCGGCGCGCCCTCGGCGATCACCGACCCGAGGTCGAGCACGCAGACGCGGTCGGCGATGGCGCCGAGCAATTCGAGGCGGTGCTCGATGAGGATGATGGCGAGATGATATTCGTCGGCAAGCTTGCGCAACAGCAGGTCGAGCTCGGCGATCTCGGTATTGATCAGGCCGGAGGCCGGCTCATCCATCAGCAGAACCTGTGGCCGCCGCATCATCAGGCAGGCGAGCAGCAGCTTGCGGCGGTCGAATGTATCGAGCGAGCCGGACGGCCGATCCCATGAGGCTTCCAGCCGGACGAGGCGCGCCGCCCATTCGGCGTCGTGCGCCGACATGTAGGGTTTATAGGCCTTTCGCGCGGCGCGCAGGGTTTCGCCGATCGTCAGCGCAGTCGGCACAACCGGGCTCTGATAGGTGCGCGCCACGCCCAGTCGCGAACGCTGGAAAATGTCCAGCCGGTCGAGCTTCTTGCCTTCGAGATAGACCGAGCCCAGCTGCTGATGGTAGCGGCCCGACAACACCTCGAACAGCGAGGTTTTGCCGGCGCCGTTGGGGCCGATCAGCCCGAGCAACTCGCCGCGATCGACGTGCAGCGAGATGTTCTCGAGAATCCGGCGGCCGCCGAGCGAGAGCGTCACGCCCTCGCACCCGAAGCATGCGTCGGCTAGAAGCATGGGCTTGACCTGTGCGGGCTTCAGAACCAGGGCGCCGGGCGGATCTTGGTCTCGGCCAGTTCGTCGGGCGCGATGATCTTGTGCTGCCCGTCCTGGACTTGCAGCAGAAGATGGCTGATGCCGGCCTTGACGTCCTCGGTCTGCCAAGGGTGGATGAGCGGCGCCTGTTCGGGGCTGGAGAAGCTGTAGGTGCCGCACACGCCCTCGTAGCGAGCCTTGCGGATCGCGGCGCCGACGGCGTCGAAATTCGACGGGTCCGTGTTCGCCCACACGCTGGCCAGCAACTGCACGGTGTCGTAGCCGCTGCCGGTGTAGACGATGCCCATGTTGGGGCCGTACTTCTTGGTGTACTTGTCGCGGAACGGCTTGCCCTTGGCGGCGTCCGCATGGGTGCCGATCACCGTGCCCCAGATCATGCCTTCGGCGGCGCCGCTGGCGAGTTTGAGGAATTCGGGCTGGCTCGGGCCGTATTGCAGATACACCAGCGAACCCTTCACCGGATCGGCGGCGAAATTGCTTGAGCGAAAGGCGGCGAGCTCGGCGGCGACCCAGTGATCGATGAACAACACGCCGGCGTCGGAATCGTGCAGCGCGCGCA
>NZ_BADD01000688.1 GCF_000333455.1 Rhodopseudomonas sp. B29 | reverse complement strand
CGAGACGTCGACGGTGGCGCTGCACGGCGCGCCCATCCTCAGCGCTGTGAGCGACGGCAAGCGTATCCTCACCGGCGGCGACGACGGCAAGGTGATGACGCTCGACGCGGCCGGAAAGACCGAGCTGATCGCCACCGATGCCAAGCGACGCTGGATCGATAACGTCGCGCTGCATCCGGACGGCGCCATCGCCTGGTCGGCCGGCAAGATCGCCTATGTTCGCGCGCCGAAGGGCGAAGACAAATTCTTCGAAGTGCCGTCCACCGTCGGCGGCCTGGCGTTCGCCCCCAAGGGGCTGCGGCTGGCGATCGCGCATTACAACGGCGTGACGCTGTGGTTTCCCAACATGGCCGGCAATGCCGAGTTTCTCGAATGGGCCGGCTCGCATCTCGGCGTGATGTTCTCGCCGGACAACCGCTTCCTCGTCACCTCGATGCACGAGCCGGCGCTGCACGGCTGGCGGCTGGCCGATAGCAAGCACATGCGGATGACCGGCTATCCCGGCCGGGTGCGGTCGATGGGCTGGACCATCGGCGGCAAGGGCCTCGCCACATCCGGCGCCGACAGCGTCATCATCTGGCCGTTTGCCGCCAAGGACGGGCCGATGGGCAAGCAGCCGGCAATGCTGGCGCCGCTGCAGGCCAAGGTCTCGGCCGTCGCCTGCCATCCCAAGAACGACATCCTGGCGGCCGGCTACAGCGACGGCACCGTGCTGATGGTGCGAATGACCGACGGCGCCGAGATTCTGGTCCGCCGCAACGGCACGCCGCCGATCTCGGCACTGGCCTGGAATCCGAAGGGGACACTGCTGGCTTTCGCCGACGAGGATGGTGCGGGCGGCATTCTTCCGCTGTAAGAGGAAGCCGTTCCGACCGCGGGCGGCTTTCCGATGCGCTTCCTCACCACTTTCCAGACCACTGACTTCCTCGACACCCTGGTCAGCCTGAGCGTGGCCTTCGTGCTCGGCATGCTGATCGGCGCCGAGCGGCAGTATCGCACGCGCGCCGCTGGGCTCCGCACCAACGTGCTGGTGGCGGTCGGCGCCGCCGCCTTTGTCGACCTCGCGATGCATCTCGCCGGCGCCGACGGCGCCGTCCGGGTGATCGCCTATGTGGTGTCGGGCATCGGCTTTCTTGGCGCCGGCGTCATCATGAAAGAGGGCATGAACGTCCGCGGCCTCAACACCGCCGCGACGTTGTGGAGTTCGGCCGCCGTCGGCGCCTGCGCCGGCGCGGACCTCGCCGCACAGGCGGTGGCGGTGACGGTGTTCCTGATCGCCGGCAACACTTTGCTGCGCCCGCTGGTCAACGCCATCGACCGGCATCCCG
>NZ_BADD01000689.1 GCF_000333455.1 Rhodopseudomonas sp. B29 | reverse complement strand
TGGGGCGAGCGATTCGGCGAGACGAACTCGACGCGGCGCAGGACATCAAAGTCGTGGCGCGTATCGGCGTCGGCTACGATGCGATCGACGTGCCGGCTTTGAATCGCCGCAAGGTGCCGCTGATGACGGCCGGCACCGCGAACTCGCCGTCGGTCGCCGAACAGGCGCTGTTCATGATGCTGACCCTGGCCAAGCGCGGAGCCGAGCTACATGCGCTGGTGAAGACTGGCGCCTGGGCTTCGCGGCTGGGCGCACTGCCGTTCGATCTGTTCGGCAAGACGGTGCTGATCGTCGGCTTCGGCCGCATCGGCACACGTACGGCCAAGCGCTGCCTGGCGATGGAAATGACCGTGCTGGTGTACGATCCCTACGTAGCTGCGGGGAAAATCGAAGCCGCCGGCTGCCAGGCGGTGAGCGATCTCGATGCGGCGCTGCCGCGTGCCGATTTCGTCAGCCTGCATTGCCCGAAGACGCCGGAAACCACAGCGTTGTTCGACGCTGGACGGCTGTCGAAGATGAAGCCGACCGCCTATCTGATCAACACCGCGCGCGGCGGCATCGTGGTCGAGCAGGCGCTGTACGAGGCGCTGCTGGCCGGCCGGCTCGCCGGTGCCGGGCTCGATGTGTTCGAAGTCGAACCGCCGCCGCACGGCCACAGACTGTTCGATCTGCCCAACGTGATCATCGCCCCGCACGTCGCCGGCGTCACCCGCGAGGCGCTCGACCGCATGGGCGAACAGACCGCCCGCAACATGCTGAGCGCGCTTGACGGTGCCCCGATCGCGGCAAATGTCGTTAACCAGGATGTGCTGAGGTAAATTCGCCCCGTTCGTCATTGCGAGCGAAGCGAAGCAATCCAGCTCAGTGCACTGCGCTGGATTGCTTCGTCGCTACGCTCCTCGCAATGACGCGGTGAGGTTCGTGATAACAACAACGACGAGGGGAGGCCGACGATGGCGTTCAAGGAATACGGTGATTACGACGGCGTGGGCCTCGCCGAGCTGGTGCGGAGCAAGCAGGTCACGGCAGCGGAACTGCTGGACGAGGCGATCGCGCGGACCGATGCGCTCGATCCCAAGCTCAACGCGATCGTGGTGCGGCACGACGATCATGCGCGCAAGCAGATCGAAGCCGGATTGCCGGACGGCCCGTTCAAAGGCGTGCCGTTCGTGCTGAAGGATCTCGATCTGCTCGCCGGCACGCGCACCACCTTCGGCGCCAGCCTCTACAAGGACTTCGTCGCGCCGCACACCGGCACGCTGGCGTCGCGCTTCGTCGCGGCGGGGCTGACGATCTTCGGCAAGAGCGCCAGCCCCGAGTTCGGCCTGATGCCGACCACAGAGTCGCGGCTGCATGGGCCGACCCGCAATCCCTGGAATCTCGATCATTCGTCGGGCGGCTCGTCCGGCGGCGCTGCCGCCGCAGTCGCGGCGCGCATCCTGCCGGTCGCGCATGCCAGCGACGGCGGCGGCTCGATCCGCATTCCGGCGTCGGCCTGCGGCGTGTTCGGCCTGAAGCCGACGCGGGCGCGCAATCCGATCGGGCCGGATCGCGGCGAAGGCTGGGGCGGCTTCGCCTGCGGCCACGTGGTGAGTATCAGCGTGCGCGACAGCGCGGTGATGCTCGACGCGCTGAACGGGCCGGAGCCGACCAGCCCCTATGTGGCGCCGCCGCCGGAGCGGCCGTTCGCGCAGGAAGTCGGCCGCGATCCCGGCCGACTGCGGATCGCGTTCACGGATGTCTCGACCTATGGCGATGCGATTGATCCCGAGATCGCAGCCGCGGTGCGCGACACCGCGAAGCTGCTCGAAGGTCTCGGCCATCATGTCGAGCAGCGCGCGCCGAAGCTGCCGGCCGATCCGGCCGAGGTGATTGCGGCGATCGTTGCCTGCAATACCGGGCTCAGCGTGCGGCTCGCCGAGCAGGCGGCCGGCCGTCCGATGACGGATCAAGATTTCGAAGTCCTGACGCTCGCCAGCGCCGCCAATGCGCGCCGCGCCAGCGGTGTCGATTATTGCGGCGCGCAGCTTCTGGCCTATCAGATCTCGCGCAGCCTGGCCGATTTCTTCCAGGGCGTCGACGTGTTCCTGTCGCCGACGCTGTGTTTGCAGCCGCTCAAGATCGGCGAGCTCGACACCATGGCGCGCGATCTGTCAGGCATCAGCCCGCTGCTCCGCCGCTACATTCCGGGTACCAGCCTGTTCAACATGTCGGGGCAGCCGGCGATGTCGGTGCCTCTGGCCTGGAGCCGCAGCGGGCTGCCGATGGGTATGATGTTCGCCGGCCGCTTCGGCGACGAGGCGACGCTGCTGCGGCTCGCATCGCAACTGGAGCAGGCGCAGCCGTGGAAAACCCGGAGACCGCCGAATTGCGCCTGATTGGCGACGAGAATCGTTAGTTTTTTTAGAAACAAGCGACCAAGGTCGACGTTGACGCTCGGGGCTCGGCAGGTCTTGCCTAAGCCCGGCGGGGGAATTTTGAATTGACTGGACAAGATCCGACCGACCAGGCTCTGGCGGTCATCGCGAGCATTTTCGAGCGGCCGGCGAAGCCAGAGGCGACGACGGACCGGCTCAGCGAAGCGCAGCCGGAGCACGAAGCCGCGCCGAGCCCGGCTGAGGACGTGCAGCCGCGGGAATTCGAAGCTGAACCGATGTCCGCCGAGCCTGAGGCCACCGAGGCCGACGGCGCACCTGAGCCAAAAGTCGAGGTCGAGGACATCGACGGCCAAAGCCGGTTCGGTCCTGGCCCGCTCGACGCGTTGCGCTTCAGATGGACCATCCGCCGCCTGGCCGACGATCGCTATCACGTCGAGGAAACCATCGGCGACACTTCGCTTCCGATCGTCTCCGGTCCGATGGGCCGCGACGAGGTATTAGCGTTCGTCGATGCGCGCGAGCGCGACGCTAAGCACCGGTTCGAAACGCTGCGCAACGAAATCATCTCCGGCCCCTCGGAGCGCGGCTACGAGGACGACGACGGCAGCTAGCGCAGCGCCTTGGCGAAAGATTTGTCGGGCTATTGCTGAGACCTTGCGACGTTGCGGCGTCAGCCCTGCGGCACAGCGCTTGGCTGACAGCCGGATCCGGGCCATAACGCGCCGGCAAAACTATCCGGACATGATCCATGTATGACAGCCTCCAGGCCGATCTTCGCGCGCTTGAAGATCAGGGGCGGCGACGCAAGTTGCAGCCGCGGGCCGGAATCGACTTCACCTCCAACGACTATCTCGGCCTCGCCGAGTCCGACGAACTGCGCGAAGCGGCTGCGGAGGCGATCGCGCGCGGCGTACCAGTCGGCGCCGGCGGCTCGCGGCTGCTGCGCGGCAATCACGACGAACACGAAGCGCTGGAGGCCGAAGCGGCGGATTACTTCGGCGCCGAAAGCGCGCTCTATTTTGGCGCCGGCTTCACCGCCAATCACGCCATCTTCTCGACGCTGCCGCAGCGCGGCGATCTGGTGCTGTACGACGAACTGATCCACGCCAGCGTCCATGAAGGACTGCGGCAGAGCCGCGCCACCAGTGAGCGTGTGCCGCATAGTGATGTCGATGCGTTCGAGGACAAGCTGCGGCAATGGCGCGCCTCCGGTGGTCGCGGTCGCGCCTGGATCGCTGTCGAGAGCGTCTACAGCATGGATGGTGATAGTCCGCAGCTCGACGCACTTTACGCGGTGGCGCAGCGTCACGATGCCGTGCTGGTGATCGACGAAGCCCATGCGACCGGCGTGCTAGGTCCGGACGGCCGCGGCCTCGCGGCGCATCTCGATGGCCGGCCCAATGTCATCACGCTGCACACCTGCGGCAAGGCGCTGGGCACCGTCGGCGGCTTCGTCGTCGGTCCGAAGATCGTGCGCGACTTCCTGGTCAACCGGGCGCGGCCTTTCATCTTCGCGACGGCGCCGTCGCCGCTGATCGCCGCAGTCACGCGGGCGGCGCTGCAGATCTCGCGCACCAAGCCGCAGCGGCGCGAGCGGTTGGCGGAGTTAGTAGCGTTCGCCGCGCGCGAGCTGCAGCGGCGCTGCGGCGTGGCCTCGTCGGGCTCGCACATCGTGCCGATCATCATCGGCGGCAATCAGCAGGCGGTCGCGGTCGCGGCGGCGCTGCAGCAGCGCGGGTTCGATGTGCGTGCGATCCGGCCGCCGACCGTGCCGGTCGGTACGGCGCGGCTGCGCATCGCGCTGTCGGCCAATCTCAGCGAGGAGGTGATTGCCGCGCTGTTTGACGCCGTCGCGACCGAGATGCGGATCGCGGCATGAGTGCACGCATCGTTGTCACCGGCACCGACACCGGCATTGGCAAGACGGTGTTCTCCGCCGCGCTCGCCGGCGCGCTGGATGCGAACTACTGGAAGCCGGTGCAGTCGGGGCTGGAAGAGGAAACCGACTCGCAGGCTGTGCAACGGATGTCGGGGCTCCCCGCCGATCGCATTCTGGCCGAGCGCTACTCGCTCAAGACGCCGGCATCGCCGCATCTCGCCGCCGCGATCGACGGCGTCACGATCGATGTCGCCGCCCTGGATTTGCCTGAGGTGGCGCGACCGCTGGTGGTGGAAGGGGCGGGCGGCTTGATGGTGCCGCTGACACGCGAGGTGACCTACATCGACGTGTTCGCGCGCTGGGCGTCGCCGCTGGTGCTGTGCGCGCGAACGACGCTGGGTACGATCAATCATACGCTGCTGTCGATCGAGGCGATCCGCGCACGTGGCATTCCGCTGCTCGGCGTCGCCTTTCTGGGCGATGCGATGCCGGACAGTGAAGCGATTATCACCGAACTCGGCCGGGTCCGCCGGCTTGGCCGGCTGCCGCGGCTGGCGTCACTCGATGCGACCTCGCTCCGCGCGGCATTCGTCGACGCGTTTGATCCGCAGGATTTTCTGAAAGACGTGCCATGACGCTAACTTCGCCGGTCTGGCATCCGTTCACCCAGCATGCGGTGCAGGGCGACGTCCCGACCATCGTGCGCAGCGAAGGCGCCTGGCTCGAAGCCGACGACGGCCGGCGCATCTTCGACGCCATCGCGTCGTGGTGGGTGGTGACGCACGGCCATCGCCATCCGAAGATCATCGCCGCGATCCAGCAGGAAGCGGCGCGGCTCGATCAGATCATCTTCGCCGGCTTTACTCATCCGCCCGCCGAGCAACTGGCGCAGCGTCTGGTCGAAATCACACCGGACGAACTGACGCACGTGTTCTATTCGGACAGCGGCTCGACCTCGGTCGAAGTCGGGCTGAAGATGGCGCTGGGCTACTGGCTGCATGTCGGCGAGGGTCGGCGGCGCATTCTGGCGCTCGAGGGCGCGTATCACGGTGACACCATCGGCGGCATGTCGGTCGGCGAGCGCGGCGTGTTCAACGCGCCTTACGATCCGTTGCTGTTCGACGTCAGCCGCCTGCCGTTCCCGCGCGCCGGCGCCGAGCAGGCAACGCTCGATGCGCTGGAGCAGGCGTGCCGCAGCGAGCCGGTCGCGGCGCTGATCGTCGAGCCGCTCGTGCTCGGCGCCGGGGGCATGCTGATCTATCCGCCGTGGGTGCTGGCCGAGATGGCGCGGATCTGCAAGGCGCACGGCGTGCTGCTGATTGCCGACGAGGTGATGACCGGCTGGGGCCGCACCGGCACGCTGTTCGCCTGCGAGCAGGCCGGCATCGTGCCGGATATTGCCTGCTATTCGAAAGGCCTGACGGGCGGCTCGGTGCCGCTCGCGGTGACGATGTGCCGCCGCGAAATCTTCGACGCGCACTACTCGACGGATCGGCGCAAGACCTTCTTCCACTCCAGCTCCTACACTGCCAACCCGATCGCCTGCGCTGCGGCGCTGGCCAATCTGGAGGTGTGGCAGACCGAGCCGGTGCAGCAGCGGATCGACGCGCTTGCCGCGACTCACACGCGCGCGCTGGACCGGTTCCGCGACGATGCGCGCTTTTCCAATGTGCGCCAGATAGGCACCATTGCGGCGGTCGATCTCGTCGTCGGTGACGCCGGCTATCTGGCCGATATCGGGCCGCGGCTTTACGCTTACTTCATGGCGCGTGGGCTGTTGCTGCGTCCGCTCGGCAACACCATCTATATGATGCCGCCGTATTGCAGCACGGCGGCGGAGATTGCTGCGGCGTACGACGCCATCGCGGCGGCGCCGGAGATGCTGACGCGTTGAACGGTCTATCGTTCAGCGGAATGCTTCTCAACCCGTCATGCCCGCGCTCGTCGCGGGCATCCACGTCTTGAAGCTCATCCGTGTCCAAGACGTGGATGGCCGGGACGAGCCCGGCCATGACGAGGTGGGGAGCCAGAGCGATGTTACTTCGTCTTCGAGAATGCTTGTGAAATCCGCGACCAGGTCTTCTCGTAGACGGCGGCGGTCTCGTCTAGGCCGGCCTTGAGCGCATTCCAGGTCTCGTCGCCGGCCGCCGACAGCTGCGTCAGCTTGGGGCCGAGGGTCTTCTCGGTCTCTTCGGTCCAGCGGCGCATCTGGGATTCCATTTCCTTACGGCCCTGTTCGAGCGCCGATGCTGCGCCGGTCTGCATCGCTTCCAGCGACGAGACGAACGCCTGGCGCTGCGCCTCGGCGCGGGCGGCGAGGGCTTCCTTCACCACGCCGGCCTGATCGCCCGCGGTGCCGAGGAATTTCTGGAAGGCCAGCTCGACTTCATTCCACTGCGCCGAGACCGCCGCCATCGCCGCGTCCGTGACCTGCTTGGAGGCGCCAAGATCGCCCTGCAGCGCGCTGACTTGCGCCTGGAAGGCCTCGCGCGCGGTGCGGAGCTGAGCCAGTGCTTCCTGCGCCTTGGCGCTCGACGCGTCGCTGAATTTGGCGGCCGCTTCTTCGATCTTGGCGATCGTCGCGGCGGACTCGTCGAGCTTCTGCTTGGTCCATTCCAGATAGGCTTGAGTGAGATCGGGCTTGGTCATGGCAGCCTCCTTTGTCGGTCGAGCCGTGGGTGATAGTTGCGATCTGGCGGAGCCGGGCAGGTGGGTGGTCGCCGCGCCGTCATCCCTATGGATACCGAGCAGTTCGGATTGCACCAGTCGCCGGATGGCGACTTCGAGCTTCCGCGTCCGCTCCGCGTCGAATGTGTCCCAGCCGAGTGAATTCAGCATGACGTTCCTCAGCGTGCGGAAATTCGAGATCGCGCCGAGCACGATGGCGGTGCGGATCTTGAGATCTTCGTTGCTCGGCGAAGCTTCGGTGACTGCGGCCACCGCGCAGATCAGCGCACTCTGGAATCTCGCCACCGCCTGCAGATGGATGATGCGAAAGGCGTCGTCGGCCTCGCGTTCGCAGCGGACGAAGAACGTCGTCCAGGCTTCGGGCTCTTCATTGCCGGCAATGAGCTTGAAGAAGCTGATCACCACGGCCTCGATCTCCGAGGCTCCATTACTGTCCCGGACGCGGCGCAGCGTTTCGATCAGCGGATCGATGCGCGACCGCATGTAATGGGCGATTGACTGCGCGGCGGCGAGGTAGAGTTCGCGCTTGCCGCCAAAATGATAAGGGATCGCGGCTTGATTGACGGCCGCGCGCTCGGTGAGCTGGCGTGTGCTGGCGCCGTCGTAGCCGACCGATCCGAACACCTCGATGGCAGCCTCGATCATCCGGGCGCGGGTGTCGTGGCGGTGGGCGCCTGACGCAGACGCGGACTGAAGAAGTGCAGGTTGGCCGTTGAATCCCATCGTCACCGCCTCGTCCGACTTCGCTTAATTCGTTCGAATGAATGAGGCTTTGCGATGGATCAATCCGTTCGTACAGCGGGCGACGCGAGGCAAGCGGGACTGGCGCTACTGGGCATCGCCGCGGATCATCTAAGATAAATTGCGGCGGTGAACGCGCCGCACTCTCGGCAAGCCGGCGCCCTTGGCGGAACCACTTCGTCCTCAGGCTGCTGGGAAAAGTTGCCTTCGGCCCGTCCGTGTCCAGGGCCGAAAACGAGCCGAAGTTAGAGGGATCTATTGCAGCCCGATAACGATCGCGCCCGGCAATGTTGTTCCGCTGCGAGTGATCGGCAGAACAAATCGAGAGTAGAGGTCGCTGCCCGTTCGGGGGCGTGGCGCAAGCTCGGCCCCCGAACGGCGTGGAGGTCAGGCCTGGGCGTAGGCTGCCGTCAGCGGATCGTAATCCGCGGCCTTGATGATGTTGTGCAGCTGGCGGCGGCGCGCTCCGAGATTGCCGCCGTCGTAGAGCGGGAAGCACAGCGAGTCGGTCATCAGCTGCATGAGCGGATGTGAGCTCATGTAGCTGTCGACGCCGACGATCTTCATCGCGTCGTAGCAGACATCGACGCAGACTTCCGAGCAGTAGACCTTGGCCATCACCGCCAATTCCTGCTCGCTGCCGCCGGTCAGATCGAATTGCTGGCACGCCTTCCAGCTCAAGTACCGGCAGGCTTCGATCTTCATCTTCATGTCGGCGAATTCGTAGCCGATCACCGAGTAATCGACGATTGGGTGCGGGCCGGACTTGGTCTCGCGTTTGGCCCAGTCGAGGGCGTATTCGAACGCGGCGCGCATCACGCCGACGCAGGAGGCGCCGATCAGCGCGGCCGTCCAGGCGAAATTCTGCTGCACCATGCGAACGCCGTCGCCGGGCTTGCCGAGGATGTTGGCGGCCGGCACGCGGACATTGCTGAATTTGATGCGCGGCGTGATCGACGCGCGGTGTCCGGCAGGTTCGAGGAAGCCCTCGACGTTGATCCCCGGCGTATTGCCCGGCACCATGATGATCGCCAGCGAGTCCTGCGCGCCCTTGGTCGGATCGGTGCGGCAGACCACGGCGAACAGATGACAACCGGTGCCCTCCCAGCCGGAGCCGTTGGTGGTGTAGTGCTTGTGGCCGTTGATGACCCACTCGTCGCCTTCGCGGCGTGCGATCGT